>JBOGVL010000099.1:0-8951 GCA_050692535.1 Actinomycetota bacterium
CCCGGCTCGTGGTCCTCGGCCACTCCTATCTGGCGATGCTCACGTTCCCCCCGGCGGACCTCCCGGCGAGCGAGCAGCTGCAGCGCGACCACTTCGGTATGCACCGGTTCGAGTGGCCCGACGACGAGGCGGACAGCGTCGAGTTCGCCATCCCGCACGGCGACATGGTCCGGCTGCTCCGCTCCAGCGGGTTCGAGTTGGAGGACCTCGTCGAGGTCCGGGCGCCCGAGGGCGCCCAGACGCCGAGCGACCCGCTCGCGACGGCCGAGTGGAGCCGGCGGTGGCCGGTGGAGGAGGCCTGGAAGGCGCGGAAGACGGGCTGAGGCTCAGCGTGGGCCCAGCAGCTCGGCGAGCGCCTCGGCGAGCGGGGGGAGCGCCGGGACCCCCAGGTGTGGGACCAACACGCTGGTGAGCGCGCTGTTCCGCGGGCGGGGCGCGGGCAGGCCGAGCTCGTCGGCCGTCTGCGCCTCGACGTCGCCCGACAGCGCACCGATCGCCTTCGCCCGGGCAAGGACGTCGAACCACGTGGTCGGCTCGGGCCCGGCGAGGTGGTAGGTGCCGAACCGTCCGGTCAGGACGAGGGGCAGCAGCCGGTCGGCGAGATGGCGGACGAACGTCGGCGTCCCCACCCGGTCGACGAGGCCGCCCGCCGGCTCCCCCGCCGAGAGGCGGCGGAGCGCCCCGCTCAGATAGTCGGTGCCACCGCCGAACACGTACCCGGTGCGCACCACGAACGACTCGGGCGCGAGCGACCGGACCCGCTCCTCGCCCGCGAGCTTGCTCCGTGCGTAGACGCTCCGCGGGTTGGGCCGGTCGAGCTCGTCGTACGGCGCGCCCTTGTCGCCGTCGAACACGTAGTCGGTCGAGACGTGCAGGAGCACGGCGCCCGTCGCCCTCGCCGCGAGCGCGAGCGACTGCGGGCCGAGCGCGTTGTCGCGCACCGCCCGTTCGGGCTCGGACTCGCACGCGTCGACCTTGGTGAAGGCCGCGGCGTTGACGATCAGATCCGGCCCCAGCGGCACGAGCGTGCGCTGGACGGCGTGGTGGTCGCCCACGTCCAGCTCGGCGTGCGTGAAGGGGTGGAGGTCGTGATGCGACGGGCACACCCCGACGAACGCCCGACCGAGGCCGCCGCCGGCCCCGGCGACCGCGATCCTCACGCCGGGGTCCTCGCGCGGCACCCGAGCCGGGTCACGCCGGCGTCCCCGCGTCCTGGTGGTCGCGATACCAGGCCAGGGTGATCGCGAGACCGTCCGAGAACGGGGTCGCGGGGCGCCACCCGAGCGCCTCGAGCCGGTCCCAGCGCATCCCGTACGCGCGGTCGTGGCCGGGCCGGTCCGGGACGGACGTGATCAGCGACTCGTCGGCGCCGACGTAAGCGCAGATCCGCTTCGCGACCTCGAGGTTGGTCATCTCGGTGCCCCCGCCGAGGTTGTACGCGGTGCCCGCCTCACCTTCCTCGAGGACAAGCGCGACCGCGCGCACGAAGTCCCGAACGTACAGCCACGCCCGCCGGTGCTGCCCGTCGCCGTACACGGGGATCGGTCGGCCCTGCAGCGCCGCAGTCGCCCACGTCGGGATCGCCTTCTCGGGATGCTGTCGGGGCCCGAAGGCGTTGGTGCCGCGCACCGTCGAGACCGGGAGCTCGTAGGTCGTGACGTACGAGCCGACGAGGAGGTCCGATCCGGCCTTGCTCGCGGCGTACGGGTTCCGCGGCCGCATCCGGTCGTCCTCGGCGAACGGTGCCCCCTCGTTCGAGCCGTAGACCTCGTCGGTCGAGACGAAGACGAGCGGCGTGGCGAGCTCGCGACAGGCCTCGAGGACGACCTGCGTGCCGAGCACGTTGGAGAGCACGAACGCGCGTGAGTCCTCGATGCTCCGGTCGACGAAGGACTCCGCGGCCGCGTGGACCACCTTGTCGGCCCACCCGACGAGCGGCTCGACGTCCGAGGTCTCGGCGACGTCGCCCAGGACGAACCGGAACCGCGGATCGGGCTCGTGGTGCGCGAGGTTCCGGCGCGTGCCGGCGTACGTGAGCTTGTCGAGCACCGTGACGTCGGTATTCGACCGCTCGAGGAGCAGGTCGACGAGATGGGAGCCGATGAAGCCGGCCCCGCCGGTGACGAGGATGCGCTCGCGCCGCTCGGCCATGAGGTGCGCCCGAGTCTACCGGCGCGAACTCGCGCGGCCGGTCATCTCGATCGCGCGCCGGCGGCCTTCAGGACCTCGGCCGTCCGGCGCGCCGGCTCCTCCCACCGATACGCGCGCACGCGCTCGGTCCCGGCCCGCCGAAGCCCCTCGCGCAGCCCGCCATCTTCGAGCAGGCGCTCGAGGCCGTGTGCGATCGCGTCCGGGTCGCGGGGATCAACGAGCAGGGCGGCGTCGCCCGCGACCTCCGGGAGCGAGGAGGCCGACGAGGTGAGCACGGGAACGCCCGCGGCAAACGCCTCGAGCACCGGGAAGCCGAACCCCTCGTACAGGGAGGGATACGCCAGGATCTCGGCGCCCGCCAGCAGGGCGCGCTTGTCGGCCTCGGTCACGTACCCGGTCAGGACGACGCGCGAACGGACCCCCGGCGGCAGCGCCGCCACGGCGTCGCGCAGATGGTCGACCTCCTGCGGGATCCAGTTCGTCCGCCCGCCCGCGATCACGAGCCAGGCCTCCGTCCGGGCCCGGCCGAACGCCTCGACGAGGCCGCGGAGGTTCTTCCGCGGCTCGATGCCGCCGACGAACAACCCGTAGCGCCCGGCGATGCCGAACCGCTCGCGCGCGCGAGCGACGACGTCCGCGGACGGCGGTTCGAACCGTTCGGCACCGTGGGCGATCACGTGGACGCGCTCGGCATCGGCCTCGTTGTGCTGCTCGAGCAGGTCGCGCCGGGCGCTCTGGGACGGGACGATGATCCCGGCCGAGCGCCGCAGCCACCGGCGGAAGTTCCGGCGCCATCGGGCGTCCATCTGCGGCGCGGTCTCCGGGAACCGCTCGTAGGCGAGGTCGTGGACGACGAGTACGACGCCGTCGCTCCGGGTCGTGGGCGGGAGGAAGTTCGTCGCGAGCAGCGCGTCGAAGTCGACGCCGAGCCACTCGAGCCTCGGAACCCCCAGACGCCACGAGACCGGCTGGAACACCCGGGCCGGGAACCGAGAGGGGCGCTCGGTCAGGTTCGGGGCCAGGCCGTCGAAGAACCGCCGCCGCGACAGGAGGCCCTTGGCGTGCAGGTACCAGGCCACGTATTCGGGAAGCGGGTCGGCCGCCGGCAGGTGCCGGAGCATCTGCCGCGCGTAGTGGCCGACGCCGGTCCGGCGAGGGTCCAGCGCCGGACGCGCGTCGATCGCGATGCGCACGCGGTCAGTCGACCTCGACGCGGCTCTGGTCGCCGATCACGAGCCGGTGCACCCCGGCCGTCCCCGAGTGCCGGAGCTCGGCGTTTCGCCCGAGGATCGAGCCGCACACCGTCCGCACGCCCTCGATCCGCGAGCCCTCCATCACGATGGAGTCGTCGATCGCGCTGGACACCACGACGCACGCGCTCGAGAGCGCCACGTTCGGTCCCAGCGTCGAGTCCTCGACGAGCGATCCGGGGCCGACGATGGTGGGCCCGACGATCCTCGAGCGAACGACCTTGGCGCTCGACTCGACGACGACGAGCCCGTCGAGCGTCGACGCCGCGTCGACGTCGCCGTCGACGCGGGGCGTCAGGACCGAGAGCATCTGCCGGTTGGCTTCCAGGAGATCCTCCGGCCGGCCGGTGTCCTTCCAGTAGCCGGCCACCATCTCGGCGCGGACGGTCCGGCCCCGATCGATCAGCCACTGGATCGCCTCGGTGATCTCGTACTCGTTGCGCCACGAGGGTTTCAGGGTGGCCGCCGCCTCGATGATCGAGTCGTCGAACAGGTACACGCCGACGAGGGCCAGGTCCGAGAGGAACTCCTTGGGCTTCTCGACGAGGCGGACGACGCGGTCGCCCTCGAGGACGGCCACGCCGAACTGCTCGGGCTCGCGGACGCGGGCCAGGAAGATCTGGGCGTCGGGACGGTGGCGTTCGAACTCCTCGACGAAGCCGCGGATCCCCCCCATCAGGACGTTGTCTCCCAGGTACATGACGAACGGCTCGCCGCGGACGAAGTCGGCCGCAGTCAGGACCGCGTGGGCGAGCCCCAGCGGGGCGTCCTGGTGGACGTAGGTGACGTCGAGCCCCCACGCGGAGCCGTCGTCGACCGCCGCCTTCACCTCGGCGGCGGTCTGCCCGACGACGATACCGACCTCCGTGATGCCCGCCTCAGCGATCGCGCGCAGCACGTGGAACAGGATCGGCGTGTTGGCCACCGGGATCAGCTGCTTGGCGTTCGTGTGGGTGATCGGGCGGAGCCGCGAGCCCTCCCCGCCCGACAGGACCAGCGCTCTCACGCCGGGCACTCCGCGGGCGTCGGCGCCTCCGCAGGCTCCTCCGGGAGCTCGTAGTTCCTCGAGACGACGAGTGCGACGTCCTCACCGTTCGGCAGGGCCCCTGGTGGAACCGACATCACGTCCATGTTGGGGAAGTATGTGCGAACCACGGCGGCCGCCGCGTCCTCGCCCTCGCGGAAGAGGATCATCGATCCGCTCCCGGACGCATCGATCGCGGAGCCGTCGAGGACCTCTGGGATGGTGATGAACCCGCCGTCGGTCAGGACGCCGAGCACCTCCAACGCGACGGCGTTTCCGTCGCGGTCGTACACGGCCGTCGAGATGTTGGCCGGCGAAGGCGCCGTTTGCAGGAGCTCCGTCCCGAGCTCCCCCAGCGGCTTCCCGTCGCGGATCCGGGTAAACAGCTCGTCCGCATCGGGCTCCACCATCCTCACGATGGACAGCTCGCCCTCCCACCCCGGCACGGTCGGCACCGTACGGAAGTCGGCGTTCTCCGTCCCAACGCCTTGGAGTTCCCCCGCCAGGTAGACGAGATCCGCCACGTTGAGCCCGTCGTCGACCACCAGGTTGTCCAGGAGCTCGGGAACGAGCGTCGGAAGGTCGACCAGCCGGCCCGGCGAGAGCATCTCGGAGATCACCGCGCGAAGGAACTGCTGCTGTCGCGTGATCCGGGCGAAATCGGGGATGTCGTCGCACGGCTGGTGCCGGGTCCGAACGTATGCAAGGGCGGTCGCGCCATCGAACCGCTGACACCCCGCCTCGATATCGAGGCCCGTGAGTTCGTCCACCATCGGATACGGCACACACATGTCCACACCGCCGAGGGCGTCGACGAGACCTTGGAAGCCCGCGAGCGACACGTAGAGGACGTGGTGGATCTGCATGCCCGTGAGATCCTTGACGGTTCGCGCCACCCGTGGCGCGCCGTCGCCGTCGATACCCCCCTCGAACGCGGAGTTGATCCTGCCCATGCCGATCCCGGGGATGTCGACCCAGAGGTCGCGCGGGAACGAGAGGAAGATGGCCTCCTTCTGCCCCGGGCGCGTGTGGACCAGGATGATCGTGTCGGAGCGATTCTCTCCGCCGATGTCCTCGTCGGTACCGAACGCCTCCTGCTCCTCGGGGGTGAGCCCCTCGCGCGAGTCGCTCCCGAGCAGCAGGTAGTTGCAGGCGCGTTCGGCGCACTTGCCGAGGATGTCGGCCTCGTCCGGCGCCGGCGATCCGGACACGTCGAGCGTGTCGTTGCCGATGAGCCGCCGCTGGCCGTTCGTCCACGCGTAGGCGCCCATCCCGACCGCGCCGACGATCATCACGAGGGCGGCGACGCTTGCGGAAGCCGCGAGGAATGCTCTTCGCAGTCGGGCGTGCCGTTTGGGAGCGGGCGTGGGAGTACCTTCGGACATAGGCGTTCGGGCTGGAAGCCTACCCTTCGGACCTCTCGCCGGATGGGCGGACCGCATGACGATCGTGTGGAGCCCGCGCGCCGCAGCGCAGCACCGCGCTCGTCGTGGGCCGAGCGCCGGCGCCGGCCGGGCCGACTACGCTAGGGCGCCGTGCGGCCCGAAGGCGAACCGATCCACGTGCTCGTCGTGGGCGCCGGCGTCGACGACCTGCCCGGGGCCGTGATCGAGACCGCCGACGATCTGCTCGGCGCCCTCGCGCGCGTGGCGGACGGCGGCATCGACGTCGTGCTGCTCTCGCTCGACCTCCCCGACGGCCAGGGTGCGGACGCCGTCCGGGTCATCCGTGAACGGGCCCCCGAGATCCCCGTGATCGCCGTCGACGCCGGGGGCGGGGCGCAGCGCGCGATCGAGGCCGGCGCCAGCGACGTGGTGCCGAGCGACGGCGGCGTCGACCTGCTGGCGAGGGCCGTCCGGTATGCGGTCGCGCTTGATCGGATGCGGACGGAGCTCCACCGTCGCGAGGTCGTCGACGAGCTCACGGGTCTGTCCAACGCGCGCGGGTTCGAGCGGTTCGCCCAGCACCACCTCGCGATGGCCCGCCGGTCCAGGCGCCCGGTCGTCCTGTTGTTCGTGCGGCTCGAGGGGTTCGAGGAGCTCGACGAGACCGAGGATGCCGAGGAGCGGGTCCGCCGGCTCTCGGCCACGGCGGACGTGCTCAGCACCGCCGTCCGAGACTCGGACGTCGTGGCGCACATCGGGGCGGGGGCCTTCTGCCTCCTGCTGACCGGCGACGCCGTCGGGGCCGAATCGCTGGTCCTTTCCCGGGTGGTGGACGCGGTGGCGGCGAACAACGCTCGAAGGGGCGACGCGGCGCTGACGCTGTCGGTCGGGGCGGCCGCGTTCGACCCCGACCGACCGCTGAGCCTGGACGAGCTGATCGCGCGGGCCGGCGGCCGCGCTCGTGAGGCGTCGGCGTGATGGACGCCGCCCGGCGATCGATCCGGGAGCCGCTCCGCCGCGAATCCCTCCGACGGCACGGACGAAGGGACGAGGACGATCACGCTGCTCCTGGACCATCGGCAGACCGCCCCGCGCGAGGCGCCGATGGCCGTTGACCTGACCCAGGCGCGGGATCGCGAGCTCGTCCGGCGGATCGAGCGGGGAGACGAGGAGGCGTTCCGGGGACTCTTCCGCCGGTACGCGCCGACCGCGTTGTCACTGGCCCGCCGCGTCGCGCGCCAGCCGTTCCTCGCCGAGGAGATCGTGCAGGAGGCGTTCCTCGCGGTGTGGCGGAACCCGGGTGGCTACGACGAAGGGCGGGGCTCGGTGAAGGCCTGGCTCATGGGGATGGTCCACCACCGGGCCGTCGACGCCGTCCGGCGAGAGGAGTCCCAACGCCGACGCGCCGAGGACGCCCAGGCGAGCGACGTGGTCGTGATCGAGGACCCGGCGGACTCGGTCGTCGAGGAGCTCGGGATGCCGGAGGAGCGAAAGGCGGTCCGCGCGGCGCTCGATCAGCTGCCCCAGGAGCAGCGCCAGGTGATCGAGCTCATGTACTTCGGAGGGATGTCCCAGTCGAGGATCTCCGAGCGGCTCGGCTTGCCGCTCGGAACGGTGAAGTCGCGCACGCTGCTCGGCATGCGGCGGCTTCGGACGGCGCTGGTCGGGATGGAGCGATGAGGAGCCACGAGCAGATCGAGGAGCTGATGGCCGTCCGGGCCCTCGGTGGCCTCGACCCCGAGGACGACCGGACGCTGCGCCACGAGATGTCCGACCACGGCCCGGAGTGCACCGAGTGCCGCCGGCTCGAGACCGAGTACGCGGAGGTCGCGGGACGGCTCGCGTTCGCGCTCGATCCCCTCCCGGTGCGCGCCGGCCTCGAGGACGAGGCCCTCGCCCGCGCCCGCGAGGGCGCCCCGGCCCACCCGTCGGCGGAGCCAGGTCCTCGTCCGGGCTCCGGGACGGGGCGGCGGCTGCGTCCCCTGGTGGCGATCGCCGCGTCGCTCGTGCTGTTCGTCGCTGGGTGGGCCGCCGGCTCGCTCGTCGGCGGCGACGGCGCGGACGACGGCGGGGCGCGGCGAGTCGCCGCCTTCGAGGGCGAGACGGGCGGAAGCCTGTCGGTCGCCTACCGTCCCGGCGAGGACGGCGTGTACCTGCTCGGGTACGGCCTCGACGCACCACCCGAGGGCAAGGTGTACGAGGTCTGGATGTTCCAGGAGGGCGTGCCCGTGCCGGCGACGTGCTTCACGCCGTCGGCCGACGGCACGTTCTTCAGCTTCGTCGACGCCGAGCTCGGGACGACCAACGCGATGGCGGTGACCGTCGAGCCGACGAGCTGTCCGTCCGCGCCGACCTCGGCCCCGGTCCTCACGGCCACCATCACGGCCTGAGGAACGCGCTCAGGCGGTCGCCAGCATCTGGCGAAGCACCATCTGCAGGATCCCTCCGTTGCGGTAGTACTCGACCTCCGACGCCCCGTCGATCCGGACGACGACGCGGAAGCGGGTCTCGGTCCCGTCCGGCGAGGCCGCGACCACCTCGACCTTCTGACGCGGCCGCACGCCGGCCGCGAGACCGGCGATCGTGAACGTCTCGGACCCGGTCAGCCCGAGCGACGCCGCGCTCTCGCCCTCGGAGTACTGCAGCGGCAGGACCCCCATCCCGACGAGGTTGCTCCGGTGGATGCGCTCGAAGCTCTCGGCGAGCGCGGCGCGAACCCCGAGCAGCGACGGACCCTTGGCCGCCCAGTCGCGGGACGAACCGCTTCCGTACTCCTTGCCGGCCAGCACGACCAGCGGCACGCCGAGCTCGCGGTAGCGCAGCGCGGCGTCGTAGATCTCGGTCACCTCCCCGGATGGGAAGAACGTCGTCCACGGCCCCTCGGTCCCGGGCGCCAACTCGTTGCGCAGCCGCACGTTCGCGAACGTCCCCCGCATCATCACCTCGTGGTTGCCCCGGCGGGCGCCGTAGCTGTTGAAGTCGCGCTGCTCCACCCCGCGCTCCACCAGGTACCGGCCGGCCGGCGAGTCGGGCTTGATCGAGCCGGCGGGCGAGATGTGGTCCGTCGTGATCGAGTCGCCCACCTTCACCAGGCAACGGGCGGCGACGATGTCCCCGGGCTCGCCCGGCGCGCTCGCGAGG
>JBOGVL010000100.1:0-8927 GCA_050692535.1 Actinomycetota bacterium
CCGGGATTCCTGGCCACGACCAGCGCCAACACCTCGTCGACGTATCCGCTCATCGGTTCGCCCCTCCTCGAGCCGCCGGGACGACGGCGAGTGTTTCCATCGCGTGACGAACACTATCGCGGCGGGGGGCCTGCGGGCCCATCGGGCGAAGGTCGGATGATTCGTGCGTCCGTAGACTCGCGGTGATCCGTATGAGCATCTGGATCGTCCTCTCGGCGGTGCTGATCGGCGCCGCGATCGCGTGGCTCGGCATCACGGCGCTCCGGGCGGTCTCCGGCCCGGCGGCCGGGCGCGAGCAGCCGGACGTCGAGGACGTCGAGGAGCTCGATGTCTTCCTGGTCTGCCGGGAGTGCGGGACCGAGTTCCGGGTCACGCGCCTCGGCGAGCTCCAGATCCCCCGGCACTGCGGCGAGCCGATGGAGGTCGTCCGGCGGCCCGCAGCCGGCTAGCTTGTCCCCACGTTCTTCCCCGGGTTCTCCACGGATCGCCGGACACCTTCCGGCCACATCGGCGCAGGTCGTCCCCAGCCGGCCCCCGGTTGTCCCCGATTCCGGGAAGGGCGTGCGATCGGCCCAAGACGGGACGACGACTTCCCACAGATGGGGATCACCTGGGGGAAATCACACGGCTGTGATTCGGCGGCGGTCGCTCAGCGCCACCGCGTGGCGGCGGCGAAGCCGACGGCGATCACCGCGAGGCCGATCCAGAGCCAGTGCTGCTGGGTCCCGCCGGGGATGAAGTCCATGTAGTTCAGGACGATCACGGCGACGCCGAACAGGATCAGGCCGATCACGAGGAAGCCGTACCAGCGGGGGCTCGCCTTCGGGCGCTTCTTGGGCGGCGGCGCCGCGTAGGGACGCGAGGTCCGCTTCGGGCGCTGCCGAGACTTGGGCATGACCGGCAGATGTTACCGGGACGGCCGGAGCGTGAGGCGCCGCCTCGCGGCGGCCTCGACGGCCGGGCGCGTGACCGGCGTCGGCCGGAGCTCGCCGCCGATCCACGCGGGCGTCTGGTCGTTCCAGTGCGGCGACACCGGGTTCCCCGACTGGCCGGTCGTCAGGATGGCCATCGACCGATCGACGTCCGCGAGGTCCGCGACGAACCGCCACGAGGGAACCACGGCGGCCTCGAACCCGTTCCGTGCGTCGAACCCGCCTTGCAGCACGGTCTGCTCGTCGCCGCCCAGCTCGTGCTCCGCCGCGACGAAGAAGGAGGCGATCCCGGGCATCCGAGCCAGCGGGTGGGCGAACCGAACCCGGTGCAGCGCGCCCCAGCGCCACGTGTCTCGGTCCGAGCCGAGCCGCTGGGAGAGCAGGCGGATCGCCTCGGCGAGCGCCGCCCGGAGCAGCGCGTCCCACCCCGAGCCGTCGGCGGCCGCCCACGACGGCGGTTCGCGATCGAGCAAGGCCGGAAGCGCGGCGCAGACGAACGTCTCGCGCCACGCGTGGTAGCGCTCGAAGGCGGCGGGATCGTCGGCGGCGCCGAGGAGCGACCGGGCGAGCCGGGCGAGCCACACGTTGTAGACGGCTGCGGCCACCGAGTCCGCGTCCTGCGCCGCGTCCCAGCCGCGAAGCAGGTCGATCGCCCACGCCTCGTCCTCCGTGCGCGGTTCGAGCGCGATGAGCCCCGAGACGATCGCTCGCGCCGGGAGCGAGACCACATCGGTCTGAAAGCGCGCGAGATCGGTGGCGGTGAGCGGACCGGGAGCCCCCTCGATGAGCTCGGCGATCCGGCGTGCGCGAAAGGGCGTGTGGAAGTCGTGGCCGATGAGATGTGGGTACGCGTCGTCGTGGGTCCGGTTGTTCGCCGTCGCGAGGTAGCCGCGCGCTGGATCCTTCGACCACGGCAGGTCCTCGTAGGGCACCCACCCGACCCATTCGTGCTCGGACGTCCAGCCCGGGACCGGGGCCCTGCCGTCGCCGGCGCGGCGTACCGGGTATCGGCCCGTGAGCTGGTACCCGATCGTACCGTCGACGTCGGCGTAGACCACGTTCTGCCCCGGGCACGACAGTCCGCGGAGAGCCTCGCGGAACGACTCGAAGTCGCTCGCGTTCGCCACCCCCACCAACGCCGACGGCTCGATCAGACCGTCGGCGGCGGTCCATCGCAGCGCGTAGGCCCGGTCGATCGGCTCGTAGACGACGTCCGCGATACCGACCGGCATCGCGTCCATGAGCGGACCGTGCCGCGTCTCGCGCACGTCGACCGCGACCGGCTCGCCGCCGCGCACGGCGATCTCCTCACGGTGGACGGTGAGCGGCACCCACGCGCCGTCGAACTCGGCGCCGCCGCCGTCGTCGCCGAGGCGCTCCTCGTACAGGTCCTGCACGTCGCCGGTCACGTTGGTGATGCCCCAGGCGTGGTGGGGCGTGGCCCCCACGAGCACCCCGGGGGCGAACGGGAATGCGACGCCGCGCGCCTCGTACCCCGGTGCGCGAAGGTGCACCTCGAACCACGGGGCCGGTTGCTGCACGAGCAGGTGGGGATCGTTCGCGAGGAGGGGCTTCCCGCTCGACGTCCGCGAGCCGGCCACGACCCAGTTGTTGGAGCCCTGTCCCCTCGGACGAGGAAAGGCGTCGAGGAGCCGGCCGGCGAGGGCTCCGGCCGCCACGTTCGGCGGGTCCTCGGGGAGCGGCGGCAACAGGTCCTCGACGGCCTCGGCCCCGAAGCGTTCGGCGAGGTGGACGCGCAGCAGCTCCGAGTCCCAGTTGCCCGACAGCCCCCAGGCCGCGTACGCGAAGGCGGCCGCCCACGCGCCGAGCTCCGTCGGCAGCTCCACCGGCACCGCCAGCAGCGCGTATTCGACCGGGGGGGCCGGCATCGAGCGGACCCACGCGTGCGCGCCCTCGACGAACCGCTCGAACATCGTGCGCGAAGCGGCGCTCCATCGCGCCACCTCCCGACGCCCGAGCCGATGGAAGCCGACGGTTCGGGCGAACCGGTCCTGCGGCAGCGTCGGCTCGGAGAACAACTCGGACAATCGACCGGTGGCCGCCCGTACGGCCAGGTCCATCTGGAAGAGGCGTTCGGACGCGGTGACGAATCCCTGCGCGAACCAGAGGTCGTCGAGGGAGGACGCCGTGAGATACGGGATCCCCCAGTCGTCGCGGAGGACCTCGACCGGATCGCGGAGCCCGGCGGCGGGCACCTCGCCCTCGACCGGCGGCAGCGCCGCCTCTGCCGCCGTCCGGAGCTCGTCGACCCAGTCCCCCATGGCGGGCGAGCCTACCGCGCGGCCGCCGGCACTCCGGTTGAGCGCGCCGCCGAGGGCTGGAATGATGCGACGCATGACGGATCATCGACCGTGGTTCAGCAGCTATCCGCCCGACGTCCCGCACACGCTCGAGCCGTACCCGCCGATCTCGGTCTTCGGGATGCTCGAGGCGTCGGCCCGCAGGTACCCGCAGTCCCCCGCGATCGCCTGGTTCGGGCGCAAGCTCACCTTCCGCGACCTGCTGGCCGAGACCGAGCGCTGCTCGGCCGCGCTCGCCGGTCTCGGGGTGGGCAAGGGCGACCGGGTGGCGCTCGTCATGCCCAACTGCCCGCAGTACGTGATCGCGTACTACGCGACCGCGCGCCTCGGGGCGGTGGTCGTCGGCAACAACCCGCTCTACACGAAGCGGGAGATGGAGCACCAGCTTCGGGATTGCGGCGCGAACGTCGTCGTCGTGCTGGACCTCCTGTACTCGGACTTCGCGGACGTGTTCGAGGGGATCGGACTGACGAACGTCGTGGTCGCCCGCCTGAACGACTACATGTCGTTTCCCAAGAAGCAGCTCGCGCCGATCCTGAAGTTCAAGAAGGCGCAGGCGGCGCAGGGCAAACCCTGGCCTCCCGTCCCCGGCGGGGCACCGGTCCTGTGGTGGGAGGGGTGGATGAAGGCCGCCGGCCCGGTGCCGCTCGCGGCCGCGGTCGATCCCGAGCGCGATGCCGCGGGGTTCATCTACACGGGCGGCACCACGGGGGTGAGCAAGGGCGCGATGCTCTCGCATCGCAACCTCGTCGCGAACGCGATGCAGGGCGCCGCGTACTGCGGGATCGATGAGGGTACCGAGGGGCTGCTCGGCTCCCTGCCGTTCTTCCACTCCTTCGGGATGCTCGTGATGAACGTCGGGATCCTGCGCGCCGGCAAGCTCATCCCGGTGCCGAATCCCCGCGACCTGCACCTCGTGATGGAGGAGATCGACAAGGAGAAGCCGACGTTCGTACCCGGCGTGCCGCGGTTCTTCAACGCGATCAACGAGTCGCCGCTGGTGAAGAAGTTCGATCTCACGTCGGTCACCGCGTGCATCTCGGGCGCGGCGCCGCTGCCGACCGCGGTCGCCGAACGGTTCGCCGAGATCACCAACGGGGCCGTCCTGTTCGAGGGTTACGGCCTCACCGAGGCGTCGCCGGTGACGCACGCGAACCCGCGCAAGGGGGTCCGCAAGGTGGGGTCGATCGGCCTGCCCGTCCCCGACACCGACTGCAAGATCGTCGACCTCGAGGACCCCGACCGCGAGCTCGGCCTGGACGAGCGAGGCGAACTCTGTGTTCGGGGCCCGCAGGTCATGCTCGGCTACTGGAACCGGCCCGAGGAGACCGCGCTCGCGATCCGCAACGGATGGCTCCACACTGGCGACGTCGCGGTCATGGAGGCGGACGGCTACTTCCGGATCGTCGACCGGCTGAAGGAGATGATCAACGTCTCCGGGTTCAACGTGTACCCCAACGAGGTCGAGGACGTTCTCTACGGGCACCCCAAGGTCTCGAAGGTCGCGGTGATCGGGGTCCCGGACGAGCGGACCGGCGAGGCCGTGAAGGCGTTCGTCGTCCTGAAGGAGGGCGAGCACGCGACCGCCGAGGAAATCGTCGCCTGGGCGCGCGACCCGGCGAACGGGCTGTCGGCCTACCGGGCGCCCAAGCAGGTGGAGTTCCGCGACTCCCTGCCCGAGACGCTCATCGGCAAGGTGCTCCGCCGCGTCCTCGTGGAGGAGGAGCGGAGCAAGGCGGCCGCCAAGACCTCGGCGTGAGCCCGCTCCCGGCCGATCTCGGCGACGGGGCGGTCCTGCGGCGGCTCACGATCGAAGACCTCCCCGTCATCTGGGCGCTCGTCGAGGCCGAGCGCGACCGGATCGGCATCTGGATGCCGTGGGTCGAGGTCACGACGACCATCGACGACCAACGCCGGTGGCTCGAGGGCGTGGTCGCGGACCAGGGGAGCCTCGACGGCTCCGGCATGTTCGTCGACGGCGTCTACGTCGGGGGCGCCGGTCTCTCGCCGGGCCCGTTCGGCGTCTCGGGGGAGATCGGCTACTGGATCGGATCGGCGTACGAGGGGCGGGGCCTCGTCACGCGCGCCGTGCAGGCGCTGATCGACGTCGGCTTCACCGAGCTCGGCCTGCATCGGATCGAGATCCGCGCCGGGGTCGAGAACGTCCGGAGTCGCGCGATCCCCGAGCGCCTGGGGTTCACGAGGGAGGGGGTCCTCCGCGGCGAGGGGAGGGGCTCGGGCGGGTTCTATGACCTCGTGGTCTACGGGCTCCTCGAGGACGAGTGGCCGACGACGTGAGCCGGTTCGAGGCCGTCGTGCTCGACCTGTTCGGGACCCTGGTGTACGAGTTCCCCCGAGCGGACTGGGACGCCTGGCTGCAAACCGCCGCCGCGGCCGTGGAGGCCGACCCGCACGCGTTCGGCGCGGCGTGGGAGGCGACCGCGATCGAGCGTCAGACCGGGCGTGCCGGCGACATCGAGGAGAACCTCCGAACCATCGCGGCGCGCGCCGGCGCATGGCCCAGCGATGCGCAGATCGCCGAGGCCCTCGAGGTCCGCACGGCGCTGTATCGGAAATGGTTCGTCGCGCGTCCGGGAGCCGAGGAGATCCTGCGTGAGCTGTGCCGCCGGCGGGTACCCACGGCGCTGATCAGCATGTGTGCGCCGGACACACCCGCGCTGTGGCGAGCCTCGGGGCTCGCCGAGCTGGTCGACGTCGAGGTCTTCTCCTGCGAGGCCGGGATGCGCAAACCCGAGCCCGAGATCTACCTGCTCGCGTGCGAGCGGCTGGGCGTGGAACCGACGTCGTGCCTCTACGTCGGCGACGGGTCCTACGGAGAGCTCTCGGGCGCCACGGCCGTCGGGATGCACGCCGTGCTGATCCGCGACCCCGCCGAGGCTGAGATCGAGGCGCTCCGCCCCGAGGCGGAGGATTGGGAGGGCGCGAGGATCGCCGACCTGCGCGAGATCGCCGAGCTGCTCGCGGCGTAGGAACCGATCGGCGTCGACCCGAGTCGGCCGTACACGGTTCGGCCGGTTCCGTCCCCTATCCCGATGATGATGGTGCGAGGGCCTATGAGCGGCGCACTCGAGGAGCCGTTCGACCACCTCTACCGCGCGGAGGCGGACCGGCTGTGGCGCGCACTCGCGGCGTTCTCGGGGGACGCGGACCTCGCGAGCGACGCGGTCGCCGAGGCCTTCGCGCAGTGCATCCGCCGCGGGGGCGAGGTTCGTGACCCCCGGGCGTGGGTGTGGCGGGCGGGGTTCGCGATCGCGCGGGGGGCGCTCAAGGAGCGCTCCCGCTGGAGGACGCTGACAGAGCTCGAGGACGAGCCGGCCTCGGACGAAGGTCTCGTCCGGCTGATGCAGGCACTGGCGCGCCTCTCCCCCAAACAACGGGCCGCGATCTTGCTCCGTCACTATGCGGGCTACCGACCGCACGAGGTCGCGTCGATGCTGGGGATCGCTCCCGCGACCGTCCGCGTGCATCTGGCGCGAGGGCGGCGGTCCCTTGCGAAGCTTCTGGAGGAGGGATCGGAATGACGAAGGTCGAGCGTGAGCTGGCGCGGCTGGACGGGCTGCGGGTTCCGCATCTGGAGGGCCGGATCGCAGCGCGGGTCTCGGCGCCGGATGGGGCACCCCTCGAACTCGAGCGGCGGTCTGTCGGTTCGCGGCTCGTGGCGGCGGTGGTTGCGCTCCTTCTGTTCGCCGGCGTGGGGTTTGCGACGTGGCGCGTG
Organism: Actinomycetota bacterium; assembly: GCA_050692535.1. Lineage (GTDB taxonomy): Bacteria > Actinomycetota > UBA4738 > UBA4738 > HRBIN12 > CALGFI01. Next base: position 6,990 of record JBOGVL010000100.1, read on the forward strand.
TTCTCCCCCGCGGAGCGGAATCGGATCGGAGGCACGCCGACGCCGGCACCCGAAGGCGATCCCTGGGCGGCCTACGGGCCCGGATGGACCGCGCTCCCGGAACCCCCCGAGCTTCGTGTCGGGGCATCCGTCGTCTGGACGGGCCGGGAGCTGCTCGTCTGGAGTGGCGTGCCCTCGGGGAGCGAGGAACCGGCACCCGATGGTTTTGCGTTCGATCCGCTCGTCAACGAGTGGCGGAGCATGCCCGTGGCCCCCGAAGGTTCGTCCTCGGTCCTGTCGGCGCCGCGGCCGGTCTGGACGGGCACGGAGGTCCTCTACTACCCGGCCGGGCTGGCGTTCGATCCGTCGGCGAGCACTTGGCGGGAGCTTCCGACCTCTCCGCACGACCCGGGCGTCCGGCAGACCGCGATGGTTTGGACGGGTTCGGAGATGGTCGTCTTCGGGGGTGGGGATCGCGGGTCCGACACCGCGCGTGAGGGCGCCGCGTACGATCCGACGACCGACCGCTGGCGCCCGATCGCCGATGCTCCCATCGGCTTGAACCTCCAGAGCGCCGTCTGGACGGGCGACGAGGTGATCGTGTTCGGGTCGCTGCTGGACGGCAACAACCGCGCAGAGACGCAGACATCCGTCGGTGCGGCGTACGACCCGGATGCCAACACATGGCGAACCCTCCCCTCCTCCGAGCTGTCGCCGCAGGCGACCTCTGCCGTATGGGTCGGCGATCGGCTGATCGCGTGGGACTACGAGCTTCGCGCGCAGGAGTACGACCCGGCGTCGGACACCTGGTCCGAGCCCGTCGAGATGCCGATGGAGTTCAGCGAGTGCTACCCGGACAGCGTGGTGGCCGGGACGATCGTGTTCGCGTGGTTCTGCGGCCAGGCGTCGATCCTCGACGCCGACGAGGGCGTCTGGACGCGGATCCGCGGTGGCGTCCTGGAACCGATGATCGAGGCGAACGACCAGGAGTACGCCCTCTTCCGGTTCGCGTCGCTCGTCGGCGCGGGGGACGTCTTCGCCATGGTCGCCGAGGGCATCACCGTCGGACCCGGGGGAGAGCCGTGCTACGGCTGCCCGGGCGCCCCACTCAGCTACTGGGTGTACCGGCCGCCGAGTTGATCGGTCCTCGGCGCTCGGGGGCGAGCTCGAGTGCCAGCGATGTCACATCTCCGACGACGAGCGTGGCGGGCGGTCCGATCGATGCCGCGAGGGCGAGGGTCGGCAGCTCAGCGAGCGATCCCGCAACCTGCCGCTGGTCCGCGGTCGTCGCCCACTGGACGATCGCGGCGGGCTCTTCGGGCCGCCGGCCGGCGTCCACGAGTGCCCGGCATGTCTCTTCGAGCTTGCCCGACGCCATCAGCAGCACCAGCGTGTCGGCGGCGGTCGCGACGGACTGGAGATCAACGCCGTCGCCGTGCGCGGTGCTCGCGGTGACGACCGCGAAGCTCCGGGCGAGGCCGCGATGCGTCACCGGGATGCCGGCGGCGGCGGGGGCGGCGATCGCCGAGCTCACGCCGGGGACCACCTCGAACGGAACCCCCGCCCGGACGCACGCGAGCGCCTCCTCGGCCCCGCGACCGAAGACGAACGGGTCGCCGCCTTTCAGGCGCACGACCTCGGCGCCGGCGAGGGCGCGCTCGACGAGCAGCGCCTCGATGTCCACCTGCGCCATCGCGGCTCGTCCGGGCTCCTTGCCGACGTAGACGCGCTCGGCGTGCGGCGGGGCGAGGTCCAGCAGCGCGGGGGCGGCCAGGCGGTCGAACACGACCACGTCGGCCCGACCGAGGAGCTCGGCCCCGCGAACGGTGATGAGCTTCGGGTCCCCGGGGCCGGCGCCGACGAGGGAGACGACCCCGCTCACGCGACCTCCTCGGCGCTCAGCAGCCGTTCGAGCAGGCGCCGCCGGAGCTCGTCGCCGCGGCCCGCTCGCACGAGGGC
>JBOGVL010000101.1:0-8892 GCA_050692535.1 Actinomycetota bacterium
GCTCCGAACGGGGTGCGGGCCGCGAACCGGCCCCGCACCCGAGCGGCGTCGATCAGTAGACGCAGAGCTCCTCCACGCCGAACCCCTCGACCGTCACGGTGTCGATCTCGTCACCGTGCACGGGTGGGTTCGGGATGAAGTTGTCGTACTGCGCGAGCTCCCCGTTCTGGAGGTACTCGTCGAGCGTACGGATGCTGAACACGCCCTCCAGGTACGCGGCCTGCAGGCCGGTGGCGAACTCCTTCCCGTTCTCGAGGTTCTCGAGATTGCCGTGGCAGGTCCCGCCGACCACCATGACGTCCTCGCCAGGCGTGTACCCCCCCTCCTCGAGCGCCTGGATGACGCCCTCGGCGAGCGCGCTGTTGTGCGCGTACACGAGATCGATGCCGTCGTCCCCGTGGGCCGCGATGAGCTCGTTCATCCCTTCGTACCCGGTCGTCGGGTCGAAGCCGACGTCGACCTGGTCGAGGACGGTGATCCCGGCGTCCTCCATGATCGGCACGGCCGCCGCGCTTCGGTCGATCCCGGCCTGGTACCCGGGCACGAACCCGACGATGACGGCGTTGCCGCCCTCGCTGTGCAGCTCGGCCCCGGCCTCGACCATCGCGTCGCGGGCCTCGACCACGAGCTGGCCCGCGACCTCGCCGTTCAAGGTGTCGTCCACGCCGGCGTACCCGACGAGGAGTTCCTCGGTGCCCTCGTACGGCTTCTGGTTCGTCTGGATCACCGGCACGCCGGTAGCCGAGAGCGCCGTCAACGACGCGACGCCCGCGGCGTTGTCCGACGGCCACCACACGTAGGCCGCGACCTCCTCGCCGCTGCCGAGTTGCTGCTGGACCTGCGTGTCCTCCTCGGCCTGGTCGAAGTTGTTCTCGATCAGCCGCAGCTCGTAACCGAGCTCGCCCGCGGCCTCCGTCGCCCCGCGCACCCACTCGGCGATGTACGTGTTCGTCGTCGTCGGGATGAACCCGACGATCAGCCCACCCTCACCGGCGCCCGTGGCGCCGGTGGCGCCGGTCTCGCCGGTGGTACCCCCGGTCGTGCCGCCGCCGTCGTCATCGTCGTCCCCGCATGCGGCCGCGACGATCGCGACGACGGACAGGAGGACGACCCACCTGTACCAACCCTGCTTCCTCAACGTGCACCCCCTCCGTGCTTCCGATACCGCCCATGTCCGCACCCCGCGGTCATCCCCCGCGCTCGGGGATCGCCGCGGGAGGCGCCCGATCCGACCCCCGCAGGTAGCCGGCGATCGCGGAGACGTCCTCGTCTCGGTGGCCGGCCGCCGCCGCCTCGTTCAGGACCGCCAGGTTGACCTCCGCCTGGCGTAGATCCGCGCCCACCTTCCGGGCCAGATCGAGGATCAGGTCCAGGTCCCGGGAGGCGAGCTCGAGCCGGAACGCCACCGGCACCTCCCCGGGCCGCTCGAACGCATCGCGCCGGTAGTGGACGAACGGCGCCGCGATCGCGCTGCCGGCGAAGACCTCGTAGGTCAGCCGGCGGTCCAGGCCCGCACGTTCGGCGAGCACCAGCGCCTCGGAGACCGACTGGTTGAGCCCGTAAACGACGGTGTTGACGACGAGCTTCATCGTGGCGCCCGACCCCGACGGCCCGACGTGGAGCACCGTGCCGATCGCGTCGAGCACCGGACGAACCCGTTCGACGGCACCGGCCGAGCCGCCGGCCATGACGAGGAGGCTCGCCGCCTCGGCGGTCGCGACGCTTCCGGACACCGGGGCGTCGAGGAGCTCCGCGCCCGCGGCGGAGACCCTGCCGGCGAGCGCGAGCGCCTGCTCGGGGCCGGTCGTGCTCATGTCCACGAGCACCGCGCCAGGCCGCACGGCGGCGACCAGGCCGCCGTCGCCGAGGTAGACGTGGTCGACCGCGTCCCCGGTGGCGAGCATCGTGATCACGACGTCGGCCGATGCCGCGACTTCGGCGGGCGTGTCGCACACCTTCGCCGAGGCCGCGGCCGCGGCGAACGCCTCCGACCGCTCTCGCGTGCGGTTGTGGACGTGGACGGCGTGGCCGGCGCGAGCGACGTTGGCCGCCATCGGCCAGCCCATCCGCCCCAGACCGACGAAGCCGACCACTCCGTCCGCCGATCCGTCGCCGCGGCCCGTCGCGGAGTCTCGATCGTCAGTACGCATTCGCGATCATGAGGTCGTCGGCCGGGAACAGCGTGATGACCTTCGCGCCGTCGGGGGTCACCACGACCTCCTCCTCGATGCGGGCCGCCGACGAGCCGTCGGCCGCGGGGGCCCATGTCTCGAGCGCGAACACCATCCCCTCCTTCAGCTCCATCGGGCTGTCGAGGGAGACGAGCCGGCTGATGATCGGTCGTTCGTGCAGGTTCAGGCCGAGGCCGTGCCCGAACTGCAGCGCGAACGCCTCCATCTCGTCGGGGAAGCCCAGCGACTCCGCCGTGGGCCACAGGCGGGCGATCTGGTCGGTGGTCACGCCGGGCTTGACCATCTCGATCGCGGCGTCGAGCCACTCGCGCGCCCGCCGGTAGGCGTCTCGCTGCGCCTTCGTCGCCCGCCCGACGTTCAACGTCCGGTAGTAGCAGGTCCGGTAGCCGTTGTACGCGTGCAGGATGTCGAAGTACACGGTGTCGCCCGGCCGGAACAGCCGGTCGGAGAAGTCGTGCGGATGGGGGTTCCCGCGCTCGCCCCCGACGGCGTTGATGCCCTCGACGTGCTCGGAGCCGAGCTCGTACAGGAGCCGGTTCACCTCCGCGACGAGGTCGTTCTCGCGAACGCCCGGCTTCATCTCCTCCCAGATGAGCTGGTACGCCGCGTCCACCATGGAGGCCGCGGTCGCGAGCAGCATGATCTCGTCCCGGCTCTTGATCTCGCGCGCGTCGAGCATCGTCTGCTGGCCGTCCCGCACGTCGACCCCGAGCGCCTGGAGCTCGAGGACCATCGGCAGCTCGGCGATGTCGAGACCCACGGGCAGGTCGCCGACCCCCTGCTCGCGCAGGATCGACACGATCTCGCCCACCGCCCTCGTGAACAGCCCGGCGTCCGGCGGCACCGAGCCGCGAAGGCCCACCATGCCGGAGCGCCACGAGTCGTCCGCCAACCACGGCGCGTGGAGCCGGTGGTTCTTGGCCGCGGAGCCGAAGTCCCACAGGATCGGCTCGGCGCCCGAGCGCGTGATGAGCGCGTATCGCGCGGCCTTGTCCCTCGCCCATTCCCCGATGTGCGTCGCCGTCAGGTACCGGATGTTGTTCATGTCGAACAGCAGCAGCGCGCCGAGCTCGGACCGCTCGAGCGCCTCGCGGACCCGGGCGACGCGGTAGGAGCGCAGCCGGTCGAAGCTGACGCGCTCCTCCCAGTCGACCGCCATCACGCCATGGGCGGGGATGGCGCCGGTCGTGAAGGAGAGCGGAAGGGTGGGGTCAGACGGCATCCACACGCTCCTCCTCCTGCTCGCGAGCCATCCGGGTGGGGCGCGGCGCCTCGGCCCAGGGATCCACGAGCGTCTTGATCCGCCGGCTCCGGCCCTCCGCGAGCGGCTCGAGCCCGTCCGGGACGAGGCGGTCCAGGCTGAGCGCGACGGGGGCCACGTCCGACCACGGCTCGCGGCGCGCCGCGAGCAGCCGCAGCGCCTCGGGCAGGTCGGAGCCCACGACGTGCGCGTTCGTGCCGTGGATCGAGATCTCGCGGAGCGTGACCGAGCGCAGGTCGATCTCGCGGGGGAGGTCCTGGAGACCCACCGCGACGACCCGACCCCCCGGGCGAACCACGGCGAGCGCGGCCTCGAGCCCGTCGGCCGATCCCGTCACCTCGTAGACGACGTCGGGATCGCCGGCCCGCTGCCGCACGACGTCGGGGGTCGGACCATCGCCGGGCCCGAGCGTCAGCTCGGCGCCGAGGGCGGCCGCGATCGCCAGCCTCCCCTCGTCGAGGTCAGCGACCACCGTGTGGATGCCGGCCTCGACGAGCGCGTACGTGAGGAACGCGCCGATCCCCCCGGCCCCGATCACGAGCGCGCGCTCACCGGTTCGTGGTGACCCCTGACGCATCGAGTGCACGCCGATCGCCATCGGCTGGCCGAGCGCCGCAGTGTCCGGGGTCAATCCGGCCGGGGCGGCCACGCAGGTCGCAGCCGGAACGGCGACGAACTGCGCCAACCCGCCGTCGCGCTGCAACCCCACGCTCGCGTACCGCTCGCACAGGTTGGTGCGGCCCTCGCGGCAGCGCGCGCACCGGCCGCAGGAGATGCCCGCCCCGGTCACGACGAGGGATCCGGGGGCGAACCGATCGACGCCCTCGCCCACCGCCTCCACGGTTCCGGCCACCTCGTGCCCCGGGATCATCGGGCCAACATGGCCCGTCCGTGGGTCGGCTGCTGTGATCGGGAACATCCTTGGGCCGGCCGAGTATTCGCCCGCGTCGGTGCCGCAGATCCCCGCGGCCGACACCCGGAGCAGGAGCTCGCCCGGCCCCGCAACGGGATCGGGCGCCTCTTCGACCCGGAGGTCGCGCTTCCCGTAGTAGACGGCCGCTCGCACGACGGGCCGAATCCAAGCACCGCTTGGCAGGATCTGTCAAACGTTTGCAGAGCCGGGCGTGGGTCAGTCGGATCGGCGACCGCTTCGGAACCCCGCGCGCTCCATGACGCGGCGGGTGGCGGCGATGGCCGCGCGAGCCGCCTCGTCGGTTGAGCGCGCGTTCTGTTCCTCGGACAGGATCTCGACCGTTACGGGCGCGGTGACGCCGCAGTCGTCCAGGAGCCGGAGGAAGCCGACGAGGTCGAAGCTGCCCGAGCCGGGGAGCCGACGGCGGCGGGTGGTGTCGTCGATCAGGTCGCCGACGACCACTGCGTCCGCGTCCGAGAGCGCGATGCACACGATCCGATCGGGCGGGATCGCCCGCAGCAGGTCGTCGTCCGCGGCCCCGCGGAAGTGGTGCCAGACGTCGAGGTTGATCCCGCCGTTGGCACGACCGGCCGTCCGAACGATCTCCCACGCCGACGCTGCGTCGGGGATCCCGCTCCACGGCAGGAACTCCAGCGCGACGAGCAGACCGTGCTCGGCGGCGCGGTCGCAGATCTCCGCGAACCGCTCCGCGGCCAGCCCGAGGGGCGGCATCTCCCCGGGTGGGTTGACGTCGCCCATGTTGAGGTGGCGGGCGCGGAACGCGTCGGCCGCGCGATAACAACGGTCCTCGAGTCGGCGGGCGAACTCGGCGCGGTCGTCCGTGCAGGTCCAGTGATAGAGGAACTCGACCTCCGGGACGCGCATCCCGTGGCGCTCGCACACCGCGCGCAGGTCCGCGTCGCTTCGCCCCGCGGCGCGCATCGCCTCGTAGTCGTCGACGAGCAGCCCGAGGCCGGCGTACCCGGCGTCGGCGGCGGCGGCGACCCGTTCCTCGAACGTCGCACGCGCCGGCTCGCCTTCCCCCGCTCCCGCGCGAGCTCCCGCGAGGGTGTAGTAGCCAGCGACCAGGTCATGGGGTCCGAACGCCGCGGCGGGGCTCACCGCAGGCTCGCACGCACCGTCTCGACGATCCGGTCGGGGGAGCCCTCCCCCGTGTCGCCAATCGTTTGCATCGAGACGGGACGATACCACCGGCCGGGAAACGATCAGTCGGCGACGCCGGCGACACGCGCTCGCGCCAGGACCCGCTCGGCGGCTCGACGAGAGGCCTCGTCGACCATGGCGCCGTCGAGGGTGACGGCGCCGCGACCGGCCGGGTCGGACCCGAGGGCGTCGAGGACCCGCCGCGCCGAACGGACCTCGTCCTCGGTCGGCGTGAAGACCTCGTTGACGATGGGGATCTGCGAGGGGTGGACGACCCACTTCCCGTCGTAGCCGCCGGCTCGTGCGAGCGCCGCCGACGACCGGAGTCGATCCTCGTCGCCGAGCGACGTCACCGGACCGTCGATCGCGAAGGCACCCACGGACCGTGCCGCGACGAGGATCCGCATCCGGGCGTAGTGCCACAGATCCGCCCCCCCGGCGTCCGGCCGGTCGTCGAGCGCCGGAACGCCGAGCGAGGCCGCCATGTCGATCGGCCCGAAGACGAGGGCCTCGATGCGGTCGGACGCGGCCGCGATCGCCTCCACGTTCACGAGCCCGCGGGCCGACTCGATCAGCGCCTCGATCCCGACGCCGTCGAGGGCGTCGGCGACGGCTCGGATCATCCCGGCGTCCTCGACCTTTGGGACGACGACCGTGTCGATCGACGTCGCCGCGGCGGCCAGCGCCTCGAGGTCGCGCCCGTTTGCGTCGGTGCCGACGGCGTTGATGCGCATCGAGACGATCCGCTCGCCCCAGCCTCCTCGTTCGAGCTCGGCGACGGCGTTCCGTCTTGCCTCGTCCTTCGCCGCCGGCGCGACGGAGTCCTCGAGGTCGAGCATCACCTGATCGGCGTCGAGCTCGCGGGACTTCGCCGCCATCCTCGGGCTCGTCGCCGGGACGGACAGACAGGTCCGCCGCGGACGGCCGTCCCGTTCGGCGCTCACGAGGGTTCCCGACCGTCCATGGCGGGAGTATCGCCGACACCGCAGGTGGAAGCATCGGCGACCCGGCTCCTGTCGGGGCACGTCGGGATCGTGTCGCGAGCAGCCGCTCCCGTTACCCCTCGATCTCGTCGCGCACCGCGGCCAGGACCTCGACCTCGATCAGGTCCTTGGGCCTGCCGGCGGCGCGCTTCATGCGGATCAGGTCGTCGAGCGACGCGACGAGCACCGTGATCCCATCCAGGTCGAAGGAGACCGCGCGCCGGGCGAGCTCGTCGAAGCCACGCACTCCCGCCGGCGTCCCGAGAACGTCGAGGTCGCCGGCCCGCGTCGTGAACGTGAAGTGATCGCCCGCGGCCAGCGTCGCCGCATCGAGGAGGAACGGGACCTCGTCGTCGACGCCGCGCAGCTTCGCGCCGAGCTCTCGGAGGGCCACCGCGAGGCGCTCCAGGTTGTCGGGAGAACGTTCGTAGCAGACGTCGGTGTCATTGGTCACCGTCGGTGATCCGTGGAGGCGCGCACCGGTCCCGCCGATCACGACGAACCGCACTCCCTGACGGTCGAGGGTCCGCATCGCCCGGATCGGGTCGTAGGCGAACGCCGTCACCGTCGCCTCGCTCCCGCGAGGAGGCGGTCGAGGTTCCGCGCCTCGCGGGCGGCGAGGCGCAGCCGGTCCCGCGGCGACAACTCGAGGAGCTGTCGGATCTGCGAGCGGTCGACCCCGGTGCCCGGGCGGGGAACGCCCGCGAGGCCCAGACCGCAGACGGCGAGCAGGCGGTCGAGCGTGTCCACCCGCGGGACCACGACGCCCGACTCGATCCGCGCGACCGTCGGCTGAGGAACCCCGGCCCGCACGGCGAGGGCGCGCTGGCTGAGACCCGACGTTCGCCGAGCGTCGCGAAGCACCCCGGCCGCGTCCATACGGATATGATAGCACGTATGCTATCGCCCTCCCTACGGACGGAGCCGGTAGAACCGCCAGTAGTCGGTCTCGATCGGCAGGATCTCGACGTCGCCGAAGCCCGCCTCCGAGGCGTACCGGCGAAGGGTGTCGGGGCGCATCACGGTGCCCGTGGCGGCCGTCTCCGGGTCGCCCATCGCGGCCGGCAGGCACGCGACCAGGCTCCAGCCGTACGCGTAGCGATCGATCTCCGGCGCCGGGGCGCTGAACGCCTCCTCGACCGGCTCGTCGGCGACCACGACCGAGCCGCCCTCGGCGAGCATCCCGCGCGCGACGCGGAGCGCCTCGACCGGCCGCGTCATGTCGTGGAGGGCCTCGAGGATCATGACCAGGTCGAATCGGCCGGCGAGCTCCGGCTCCGAGGCGTCGGTGACCGAGAACGTCACGCGATCCGACACGCCCTCGGCCTCGGCGTGTTTGGTGGCCGCCGCGATCGCTTCCTCGTCGAGGTCGAACCCATGCACCTGCACGGCCGGATACGCGCGGGCCATCGCGATGCTCGACCACCCCAGACCGCAAGCCACGTCGGCGATCCGCGCCGGCGGGTCGGCGCGGAGCCGGCGGTCGATGTCGGGGATCGACGGGAGCCACTCGGTCCCGAGGAGGTTGAGGTACACGGGCCGGTTGGACGCGGCGCGGCCCTCCGGCTCCCAGGGGATCGGCGGCGGCGCGCCGCCGGTGCGGTAGGCCTCCACCACGTCCGGCAGCGGCCGGGCCGTCCGCACGATGTCGACGCCGCGGTACGCCTGATAGAGGAGGTGGTCCTCGTCGGCGAGCACCGGGACGTGCTCGGGTGGCATCCGGTACCGACGTGCGAGCGGCTCGGCCGCCGGGTCGTCCACCTCGAGCAGGCCGCCGGATGCGTGGTGCTCGAGCCACTCGCGGATGTAACGCTCGGCCGTGCCGGTGCGTTCGGCGAGCTCCGTCGACGTGACCGGCTCGCCGTCGGCGAGCGCCCGGTACAGACCCAGCCGGGCGCCGAGATAGACCGAATAGAGCTCGAGCGCCCCGAGCGTGTCCGCCCGGAGGCGTTCGGCGAGGGCGTTCGTGCGGTCGTCGTCGGTCGCCATTGCGCAGAAGGATACTGAGCGCCGATGCCTCGAGGTGGAGACCCGGCCCGTGTTCGCCCCTCGAAGGCGGAGCTGGAGGCCGCGCGCGGCCGCGAGATCCCCGACGTGCTCGGCCCCGACATCGACGTCGTCTTCGTCGGCATCAACCCCGGGTTGTGGTCGGGTGCGATCGGGCACCACTTCGCGAGGCCCGGGAACCGGTTCTGGAAGGCGCTGCACGGTTCCGGGTTCACCGACCGGGCGCTCTCCCCGCTCGAGGATCAGCTGCTGCTGGAGTCGGGGCTCGGCCTGACGAATCTCGTCGCCCGCAGCACCGCGACCGCCGACGAGCTGGCGGCCGAGGAACTCCGCCGTGGAGCGCGTGGGCTCGCGGAGCGGCTCGCTCCCCTC
>JBOGVL010000102.1:0-8796 GCA_050692535.1 Actinomycetota bacterium
GTGCCGATGGAGCCCCTCGGCAACGACCGGTTCCGCGGGCGGTTCGTCGTCGAGGACCTCGGCGAGCACGGGTACACCATCGCTGGCTGGATCGACCGTTTCGAGACCTGGCGCCGCGATCTCCGCACCAAGGACGACGCCGGGCGCGACGTCTCGACCGATCTGCTGATCGGGGCGGAGCTCGCGGTCGCGGCCGCGCGGCGGGCTTCGGGCAGCGACCGGGAGCGGCTCAAGGCCGCCGCCCGCACGCTGAGCGGCGACGACCTCGCCGACGCGCGGAAGCTGGCCTTCGGAGAGCCCCTCCGGGTGTTGATGGGCGCCTACCCGGACCGCCGACACGAGGGCTCCTACCCGCGCGAACTCCGCGTGACCGTCGATCCGCCTCGTGCACGGTTCGGCGCGTGGTACGAGCTGTTTCCGCGGTCGACCTCGCCGCGGCCGGGGCGGCACGGAACCTTCGACGACGTGATCGCCGGGCTGCCGTACGTCGAGAAGCTCGGGTTCGACGTCCTCTACCTGGCGCCGATCCACCCGATCGGGCATCAGCGGCGCAAGGGCCGGAACAACACGCCCTCGAGGAGCCCCGAGGACCCGGGGAGCCCATGGGCGATCGGCGCCGAGGAGGGCGGGCACACCGCGGTGCATCCACAGCTCGGCACGATGCGTGATTTCGAGCGGCTCGTGGCCGCGGCCCGCGAACGCGGTATCGAGATCGCGCTCGACATCGCGTTCCAATGCACGCCCGAGCACCCGTGGGTGCGCGAGCATCCCGAGTGGTTCCGGCATCGTCCCGACGGCGAGATCCAGCACGCCGAGAATCCGCCGAAGGTCTACGAGGACATCTACCCGCTCGATTTCGAGACGAAAGCGCGGCGGGAGCTGTGGGACGCGCTCCGCGACGTCGTCGTGTTCTGGTGCGAGCGGGGTGTGCGGATCTTCCGCGTCGACAACCCGCATACCAAGCCGTTCGCCTTCTGGGAATGGATGATCGCCGACGTGAAGGCGTCATACCCCGACACGATCTTCCTCGCCGAGGCGTTCACGCGCCCCAAGGTGATGTACCGGCTCGCGAAGATCGGCTTCACACAGTCCTACACGTACTTCGCGTGGCGCACCACCAAGCACGAGCTCGTCGAGTATCTGACCGAGCTCACCCGAACCGGCGCCGTCGAGTTCTTCCGTCCGAGCCTCTGGCCGAACACGCCCGACATCCTCACGGAGTACCTGCAGACGGGCCGGCGGGCGGCGTTCGAGGTCCGCCTCGTGCTCGCCGCCACGCTCTCGTCCAACTACGGGATCTACGGTCCGGCGTTCGAGCTGATGGAGCGCGCGCCGCGCGAGCCGGGCTCGGAGGAGTACCGGGACTCGGAGAAGTACGAGATCCGCTCCTGGGACCTCGACCGGCCGGACAGCCTGGCGCCGGTGATCGCGGCCGTCAACCGGATCCGACGCGAGAACCCGGCGTTGCACGACAACCGGAGCCTGCGATTCCACGGGATCGACAACGACCAGCTGATCGCCTACAGCAAGTCGACCGCCGACCGCTCGAACGTGATCCTGGTGGTGGTCAACCTCGACCAGCGGGCCGGGCAGTCCGGGACCACCGACCTGGCGCTCGAGGAGCTCGGCGTCGCTGTCGGGGAGCCCTTCGAGGTCGAGGACCTGCTGACCGGTAACGCCTACGCGTGGAGCGGGCCCGCCAACTTCGTCCGGCTCGAGCCGGCTGCGCCCGCCCACATCTTCCGTCTGCGGGGAACCACCGCGTGACCCGGACCGCCGACCGGAGCGTCACGTCGCATGCGCTCGGCCACGACCCGCTCTGGTATCACGACGCGGTCATCTACGAGCTGCACGTGCGCGCCTTCCAGGACTCCGACGAGGACGGCATCGGCGACTTCCGCGGCCTCACGCAGCGGCTCGACTACCTCTCCGACCTCGGTGTCACCGCGATCTGGCTCCTCCCGTTCTACCCCTCGCCACTCAAGGACGACGGCTACGACACCGCCGACTTCACGTCGGTCCACCCCTCGTACGGGAACCTCCGCGACTTCCGCCACTTCCTTCGTGCGGCGCACGGGCGGGGCCTCCGGGTCATCACCGAGCTGGTTCTCAACCACACGTCGGACCAGCACCCCTGGTTCCAGCGCGCCAGGCGGGCGCCGGCCGGCAGCCCCGAGCGCGACTTCTACGTCTGGAGCGACACGACGGAGCGCTACCGCGAGGCCCGCGTCATCTTCAAGGACTTCGAGACCTCCAACTGGGCGTTCGACAACGTGGCCGATGCGTACTACTGGCACCGCTTCTACTCGCACCAGCCCGACCTGAACTACGACAACCCGCGGGTGCGGCGCGCGATCCTGAACATCGTCGACCTGTGGCTCGACATGGGCGTCGACGGGCTTCGGCTCGACGCCGTGCCGTATCTGTTCGAGCGCCGGGGCACCAACTGCGAGAATCTGCCCGAGACCCACGCGTTCCTGAAGGAGCTGCGTGCCCACGTGGACGGACGGCACTCGGGCCGGATGCTCCTTGCGGAGGCGAACCAGTGGCCCGAGGACGCCGTGACGTACTTCGGCCGGGGCGACGAGTGCCACATGGCCTTCCACTTCCCGCTCATGCCGCGGATGTTCATGGCCCTGCGGATGGAGGACCGCTTCCCCGTGATCGACATCCTCGAGCAGACGCCGCCCATCCCGGACACCGCCCGCTGGGCGCTGTTCCTGCGCAACCACGACGAGCTCACGCTCGAGATGGTGACCGACGAGGAACGCGACTACATGTATCGGGTGTACGCCCAGGACCCCCAGGCGCGGATCAACCTGGGGATCCGCCGGCGTCTGGCGCCGCTGCTCGGCAACGACCGGCGCGTGATCGAGGTCATCAACGGCCTGCTCTTCTCGCTGCCGGGAACGCCGGTGATCTACTACGGCGACGAGATCGGCATGGGCGACAACATCTACCTCGGCGACCGCAACAGCGTCCGCACGCCCATGCAATGGAGTTCCGACCGCAACGCCGGGTTCTCGCGGGCCAACCCGCAGCAGCTGTACCTGCCCGTCGTGATCGGGCCCGAGTACCACTACGAGTCGCTGAACGTCGAGGCCCAGCAGGACAACCCTCGATCGCTCCTGTGGTGGATGAAGCGCCTGATCGCGCTCCGGAAGCGCTCGGCGGCCCTCTCGCGCGGCTCACTCGAGTTCCTGTACCCGGAGAACCGGCGGATGCTGGTCTTCCTTCGGCAGCACGAGGACGAACGGATCCTGGTCGTGGTGAACCTCGCGCGGTCGGTGCAGTACGCCGAGCTCGACCTCTCCGAGTACCGCGGCCTCGTGCCGCACGAACTGTTCGGCGGCACGGTCTTCCCGCCGATCGGCGAGCTCCCGTACTTCCTCACGCTGGGACCGCACTCCTTCTACTGGTTCCGCCTGGAGCCGCAGACGGTCGAGCTGGAGATGACCTCGTCGCGGACCCCGCCGGAGATCGAGGTCGCGGGCGCCTGGCAGAACGTGTTCGTCAAGCCGGGGAAGGGTGCGCTCGAGGACGCTCTGCCGGGCTTCCTGCGGCAGGCCCGCTGGTTCGGTGGGAAGGCCCGTCGGATCAAGTCGGCCGAGGTCGTCGACACGATCCCCGTGGCCGCCGACGGTGCGCAGGTCGCCGCCGTGATCGCGATCGTGTCGATCGAGTACGCCGAGGGCGATCCCGACACGTACGTGCTCCCGCTGACGTGCGCGTCGGTCGAGCACACGGGGGAGCTCCTCGAGTCCTTCGCGCGATCGGTGGTCGCGTGCCTGCGGACGCGAGAGGGAGAACGCGCGCTCCACGACGCCGTCGGCGAGCCCGAGCTCCCGACCGCGCTCCTGGAGGCCATCCGCCGGCGGCGCCGGCTGGGGTCGGACGGCCTGCGCCTGGAGGCCAACCCGACCAAGGCCTTCCGCCGACTCGCCGGGTCCTCCAGCGACGTCCCCGAGCCCCGGCCGATGCAGGCCGAGCAGAGCAACTCCTCGGTGGTGTTCGGGGACCGGCTCGTCCTCAAGCTCTACCGGCGGATCGACCCCGGCGTGAACCCGGACCTCGAGGTGGGGCGGTTCCTCACCGACCGGGTCGGGTTCGAGCACATCGCGCCGGTGGCCGGCGGACTCGAGCTGCGGCGCGGGCGCGGGCCGGCGGCGACGCTCGGCATCCTGCACGGCTACGTCCCGAACGAGGGGGACGCCTGGTCCTACACACAGGACCGTGTCCGCGGCTACCTCGAAGGGGTGCTCGCCCGGGCCGCCGCCCGTCCGGATCTGGAGGTCCCCGCGCCGAACCTGTTCGAGGTCGTCGACTCCGGGCCGCCCGAGCTCGCGATCGAGACGATGGGGGCCTACCTCGAGTCGGCGCGGCTGCTCGGGCGCCGGACCGGGGAGATGCACCTCGCCCTCGCGAGCGACGCGGAGGACCCCGCGTTCGCCCCCGAACGCGTCACGCCGTTCTACCAGCGGTCGCTCTACCAGTCGCTCCGCGGGATCGGGAACGGGGCCTTCCTGCTCCTGCGCGCCCGGCCGGAGCTGCCCGGCGCCAAGCTGGTCCTGGACGCGCAGCCCCGGATCCTGGACCGGTTCCGATCGGTCCTCGACATCCGGATCACGGGCGCCCGGACGCGGATCCACGGCGACTTCCACCTGGGCCAGGTGCTCTACACGGGCCGGGACTTCGTGATCATCGACTTCGAGGGCGAGCCCGCGCGGCCGATCGGCGAACGCCGGATCAAACGGCTGCCGCTCGTCGACGTCGCCGGGATGATCCGCTCGTTCCACTACGCGGTCCACGTCGTGGCGCGGGGCGGCGACCTCGTCGAGCCCGATCGCGCGGTCGCGGTCGCACCGTGGGTCCGGCTCTGGTACGTCTCCGCGGCGGGCGCGTACCTCCGCGAGTACCTCGAGACCGTCGACGGGGCGCCGTTCCACGCGCAGACGCGGGAGGAGGTCCGCGTGCTCCTCCAGGCGTTCCTCCTGGAGAAGGCCCTGTCGGAGGTCGGCTACGAGGCGAACAACCGGCCGGAGTGGCTGCCGATCCCCGTGACCGGGATCGCCGAGCTCCTGGAGTCGCCGCCGTGAGCCCCGTGCGCCACGACGTGTCGCTGCTCTCGGACGAGGACGTGTTCCTCTTCAACGAGGGGACGCACGCCCGCCTGCACGAGCGCCTCGGCGCGCACCCGATCGAAGCCGGCGGCGAGGCCGGGACCGCGTTCGCGGTCTGGGCGCCCAACGCCGAGGAGGTCGCGGTGATCGGCGAATTCAACGGGTGGGACCGGACGGCCGACCCGCTCCGACCGCGGGCGAACAGCGGCATCTGGGAGGGCTTCCTGCCGGGGGTCGGTCACGGCTCGGTCTACAAGTTCCACCTCGGCTCGCGAGTCGGGGGCTACCGGGTGGACAAGGGGGACCCGTTCGCGGCCTTCGCCGAGATCCCCCCGCGCACCGGGAGCGTGGTCTGGGACACTTCGTACGCGTGGCAGGACGAGGGCTGGATGCGGGCCCGCGGCCGCGCCAACGCCCTCGATGCGCCGATGAGCGTCTACGAGGTGCACCTCGGGTCGTGGAGGCGCGACGAGCCCGGTGGGATGCCGAGCTACCGCGACCTCGCGCCGAGGCTCGCGGCCCACGTGAAGGAGCTGAACTTCACCCACGTCGAGCTGTTGCCGGTGATGGAGCATCCGTTCTACGGGTCCTGGGGGTACCAGTCGACCGGCTACTTCGCGCCGACGAGCCGGTACGGGACGCCGCAGGACCTGATGGCCATGATCGACCTGCTCCACCGCGAGGGGATCGGCGTGATCCTGGACTGGGTTCCCTCGCACTTCGCGTCGGACGAGCACGGGCTTGCGTATTTCGACGGGACCCATCTGTTCGAGCACGCCGACCCGCGGCAGGGTTTCCACCCCGACTGGGGGAGCTACATCTTCAACTACGGGCGGAACGAGGTCCGCAGCTTCCTGCGGTCCTCGGCGATGCACTGGCTCGAGCGGTACCACGCGGACGGGCTGCGCGTGGACGCCGTCGCCTCGATGCTCTATCTCGACTACTCGCGCAAGGCGGGCGAGTGGATTCCCAACGAGCTCGGCGGCCGAGAGAACCTGCGTGCGGTGGAGTTCGTCCGCGGCCTGAACACGGCGATGTATGCCGACCATCCCGACGTGCAGACCATCGCCGAGGAGTCGACGGCCTGGCCGGCCGTGTCGCGGCCGGTCGACGCCGGCGGGCTCGGGTTCGGGCTGAAGTGGGACATGGGCTGGATGCACGACACGCTGCAGTACCTGTCGAAGGACCCGATCCACCGCACGTACCAGCACGACGCCATCACGTTCCGGATGTTGTACGCCTTCAACGAGAACTTCGTGCTGCCGCTCTCGCACGACGAGGTCGTGCACGGCAAGGGCTCGCTGCTCGCGAAGATGCCCGGCGACGAGTGGCAACGCTTCGCGAACCTGCGGCTCTTGTACGCCTACCAGTTCGCCCAGCCGGGCAAGAAGCTGCTGTTCATGGGCTGCGAGATCGCCCCCTGGACCGAGTGGAGCCACGAGGAGGGCTTGGACTGGGGGCTCCTCCGGTACCCACCGCACGAGGGCGTCCGTCGGCTGGTCTCCGAGCTCGCGAGGCTGCACCGGCGCGAGCCCGCCCTGCACGAGCTCGACGCGTCGCCGGAGGGGTTCGAGTGGGTGGACGCGTCGGACCGGGCGGCCAGCGTCCTCTCGTTCCTGCGGCGGGCCCGCTCCGGGCGTCCGGTGCTGTTCGTCGTCAACTTCACGCCGGTGCCCCGGCACCGCTACCGCGTCGGCGTGCCGATGGGCGGACGGTGGACCGAGCTGCTCAACACCGACGCCGAGACCTACGGGGGGAGCGGCCAGGGCAACTACGGCGGGCTCAAGGCGGACGACGTCGCGATGCACGGCCGCGAGCACTCGCTCGCCCTCGTCCTGCCGCCGCTCGCGGCGGTTTACCTCGCGCCCGAGGCCTGATGAGCCGCGCATGAGGGTGTGGCCGGGCAACCCGCATCCCCTCGGCGCGACGTGGGACGGCGAGGGCGTGAACTTCGCCCTGTTCTCCGAGCACGCGACGGGCGTCGAGCTCTGCCTGTTCGAGGGGTCGAGCAACGGGCACGAGTCCGCCCGGATCCCGGTGGGCGAGCGGACCGACCTCGTGTGGCACGCCTACCTGCCGGACGTCCGGCCGGGCGCGCGCTACGGATACCGCGTCCACGGCCCGTACGCCCCGGCCGAGGGCCATCGGTTCAACCCGAACAAGCTCCTGCTCGACCCGTACGGGAAGGCGTTCACCGGGACGATCGAGTGGAGCGACGCCCTCTACGGGTACGCGATCGGCCACGCCGACGAGGACCTGTCGTTCGACGAGCGCGACACCGCCGCGAACCTGCCGAAGGCCGTCGTCGTGGACACGGCCTTCACGTGGGGCGGCGACCGGCCGCCCAGGACGCCGTGGAACCGCAGCGTGATCTACGAGTGTCACGTGAAGGGCATGACCAGGTGTCACCCTGGCGTCCCCCCGGAGCTGCGCGGGACCTACCTCGGGATGGCGTCCGATCCGATCCTGGACCACCTGCTCTCGCTCGGGGTCACGGCGGTCGAGCTCCTGCCGGTTCACCAGTACGTCGACGAGCGCGACCTCGTCGAACGGGGTCTCCGAAACTACTGGGGCTACAACTCCATCGGGTTCTTCGCGCCGCACGTGGCGTACGCGACCGGCTGGGGCGGCCAGCAGGTCGATGAGTTCAAGTCGATGGTCAAGGCGCTCCACAAGGCCGGCATCGAGGTGATCCTCGACGTCGTGTACAACCACACCGGCGAGGGGAACCAGCTGGGCCCGACGCTGTCGCTGCGGGGGATCGACAACGCCTCCTACTACCGGCTGAGACCCGACGACCGGCGCGCCTACATGGACTTCACCGGGACGGGCAACAGCCTGAACATGCTCCACCCGCGGACGATGCAGCTGATCATGGACAGCCTCCGGTACTGGATCAACGACATGCACGTGGACGGGTTCCGGTTCGACCTGGCGCCGGTGCTCGCGCGCGAACTCTACGAGGTCAACCGGCTGGGCTTGTTCTTCGACATCATCCAGCAGGATCCGGTGATCAGCCAGGCCAAGCTCATCGCGGAGCCGTGGGACCTGGGCGAGGGCGGCTATCAGGTCGGTAACTTCCCGACCGGGTGGGCCGAGTGGAACGGGAGGTACCGGGACTGCGTCCGCCGGTTCTGGCGCGGCGACCCGGGCCAGGTGCCCGAGCTCGCGTCCCGGCTCTCGGGCTCGAGCGACCTGTATGAGGCGAGCGGCCGGCGCACGTACGCGAGCATCAACTTCGTCACCGCCCACGACGGCTTCACGCTGCACGACCTCGTCTCGTACGAGCGCAAGCACAACGAGGCGAACGGTCACGACAACCGGGACGGGACCGACGAGAACTGGGGCCGCAACTGGGGCGCCGAGGGGCCCACGGAATCCGCGCGGATCACTGCGATGCGCGAACGGATGAAGCGGAACTTCCTCGCCACCCTCGCGCTGTCACAGGGCGTCGCGATGATCCTCGGCGGCGACGAGATGGGGCGCACGCAGGGCGGCAACAACAACGCGTACTGCCAGGACAACGAGGTGTCGTGGGTCGACTGGGACCTCTCGCCGGCGGACCGCGACCTGCTGGACTTCACGCGCGAGGTGCTCGAGATCGTCCGCTCCAACGCCGTCCTCCGCCGGCGCACGTTCCTGACGGGCAAGACGATCGGCGACGGCGGCACGAAGG
>JBOGVL010000103.1:0-8699 GCA_050692535.1 Actinomycetota bacterium
CGAGGCCGACGTACGCCGCCGGGATCGCGAGCGCGTGCTCGAGCGCGTCCTCGTCGTAGTGGCCCTGGGTGGCGACGACGACGAAGGAGCGATCGGACACGCCGGCCGACTCCAGGTCCAGGGTGGACACGACCCGGCCGGCGTTCGGGTAGTCCTCCGCGACGCCGCCGTCGTCCACGACCACGGTGCGCCAGCCCAGCGCGGCCGCGAGCGACGCGAGCGTCGCCACCGCCGGGGACCGTCCGATCACGACGAGCTGCGGCTGCGGCAGGACGGGTTCCACGTAGACCTCCAATGCCCCCTCGCTCTGGCACGCGATCGGAACGGTCACGACGCCCTCGCGGCCGCGTGCCGCCAGCTCCTCCTGCGGACCGAGGAACAGCAGCCGCGGCGTGCCCTCCTCGAGCGCCCGCAGCCCCTCCCGGATCACCGTCGGCTCCGCACACGCGCCCCCGAGCCACCCCCGGACACGACGGTCGGGTGTGACGAGCGCCGTCGAGCCCTCCTTGCCCGAGGATGGCGATCGTCGCCACACCACCGTGGCCAGCACGAACGGCTCGCCTCGCGCCGACAGCTCCGCAGCGAGCGCGAGGACCTCGGGCCTCACGCGGGAGTCCCCGTCTCGACGCCCGCCTTGGCCGCCTGGATCGCTTCCCAGACCTTCCCCGACGTGAGCGGCATGTCGATGTTCCGCACGCCGAGGTGCCACAGGGCGTCGATGACCGCATTCACGAACGCGGCCGGCGAACCGACCGTGGCCGACTCGCCGACGCCCTTGGCGCCGAGCGGGTGGTGCGGCGAGGGCGTCACGGTCGAGCCGAGCTCGAACTTCGGCGTCTCCACCGCGGTCGGCAACAGGTAATCGCTGAAGTTCGAGCCGATGCAGTTGCCGTCCTCGTCGAACGTGATCAACTCCATCGCGGCCGTGCCGAAGCCCTCGCACAGGCCGCCGTGGATCTGGCCTTCCACGATCATCGGGTTGATGCGCACGCCGCAGTCGTCGACGGCGACCACGCGGTCGACCGTCCACACGCCCGTGTCCGCGTCCACCTCGACGACGACGGCGTACGTCCCGAACGGGAACGTCAGGTTCGGGGGGTTGTAGTACGTGACGCCTTCGAGACCGGCCTCCATCCCCTCGGGGAAGTTCGTGTACGCGGCGAACGCGACGTCCTGGATCGTCTTCACCTGGTCCGGCGCGCCCCTGACCCAGTACTTGCCCTTCGCGAACTCGACGTCGTCCTCGGCGACCTCGAGCAGATGGGCGGCGAGCTTCCGTCCCTTGTCGCGGAGCTTTCGCGCCACGAGCGCCGTCGCGGCGCCGACCGTCGGCGTCGAGCGCGATGCGTACGTCCCGAGCCCGTACGGCGTGTTGTCCGTGTCGCCGTGCATGACCTTGATGTCCTCGGGCTGGATCCCCAGCTCCTCGGCCACGATCTGCGCGAACGTCGTCTCGTGCCCTTGGCCCTGGGTCTTCGAGCTGATCTTCAGGATCGCCTTGCCGGTCGGGTGCACGCGCAGCTCGGCGCCGTCGTTCATCTTCAGGCCGAGGATGTCGTAGTCGTGCGCGGGTCCCGCCCCGACGATCTCCGTGAAGCTGGCGAGCCCGATGCCCATCAGCCGGCCTTGCGCGCGCGCCTCCGCCTGCTCCCGGCGCAGGTCCTCGTACTTCACCATCTCGAGCGCGAGGTCCATGGCGCCGTGGTAGTCGCCCGAGTCGTACTCGAAGCCGGTGGCCGACTTGTAGGGGAACTGGTCCTTGCGGATGAAGTTCTTCCGTCGCAGCTCGGCCGGGTCCATCCCGAGCTCGTACGCGGCGTTCTGCACGAGGCGCTCGATCATGTAGGAGGCTTCGGTCACGCGGAACGAGCAGCGGTACGCCACGCCGCCGGGCGCCTTGTTGGTGTAGGCGCCGTCCGCCGAGACGTGCGCGGCCGGCAGGTCGTACGAACCCGTGACGACGTGGAACAGCCCGACCTTCAGCTTGGACGGCTGCGCGTCGGCGTGGAACGCGCCCTCGTCGGCCAGGAGCGACACCCGGAGGGCCTTCATCGTGCCGTCCCGCGTGAGCGCCATCTCGCCGCGCATGTGGAAGTCGCGCGCGAAACCGGTCGAGATGAGGTTCTCGGTCCGGTCCTCGATCCACTTCACGGGGTGGCCGAGCAACAGCGAGGCCGCCGTCGCGACGACGTAGCCAGGGTAGACCGGCACCTTGTTGCCGAACCCGCCGCCGATGTCGGGGGAGATGATCCGGATGTTCTCCTCGGGCAGGCCCGCGACCAGGGCGAAGACCGTCCGGATCGCGTGCGGCGCCTGCGACGTCATGTAGATCGTGGCCTGGCCGGTCGCGGGGTTGATGTCGGCGACGCACCCGCACGTCTCGACCGGGGCCGGGTGGGATCGCGGGTAGTGGGTGTCGAGGCCGACCACGACATCGGCCCCGGCGAACGCCGCGTCGGTGGCCTCCTTGTCGCCGGACTCCCAGTGGTAGATGTGGTTGGAGGTCTGTCCCTCCTTGTCGGTCCGGATGACCGGGGCGCCGTCCTCGAGCGAGCGCTGCGGGGTGACCACGGCTTCGAGCGCGTCGTAGTCCACCTCGATCAGCTCGAGCGCGTCCGTGGCCGTGTACGGGTCCGCCGCGATCACGGCCGCGACCTCCTGGCCCTGGAACCGGACCCGGTCGGTCGCCAGCACCGCTTGAGTGTCGCCCGACAGCGTCGGCATCCACGCGAGGTTGTGCTGGGCCATCAGCTCACCCGTCACGACCGCGATCACGCCGGGCAGGGCGGCGGCCTTCGAGGTGTCGATCCCGTTGATCGTGGCGTGGGCGAACGGGCTCCGCAGGATGGCCATGTGGAGCATCCCCGGCAGCTTCACGTCGTCGATGAAGGTGCCCTTGCCTCGGATGAGGCGGTCGTCCTCCTTGCGCTTGACGCTGTGCCCGATGCCCCGGATCTCTTCGGCCTCTGTCGACATCTCGTCCGCCCCTCTCAGCCCGCGGCGGCCGTGCGGCCGGCGGTCTGGATCGCCTTCACGATGTTCATGTAGCCGGTGCAGCGGCAGATGTTGCCGGAGATCGCCCACCGGACCTCGTCGTCCGTCGGCGAGGGGTTCTTGTCGAGCAACGCCTTGCCGGTGAGCATCATCCCCGGCGTGCAGAACCCGCACTGCAACCCGTGCTCCTCCTTGAACGCGGCCTGGATCGGATGGAGCTGGCCGTCGCTCATGAGCCCCTCGACGGTGGTGACCTCGCGTCCTTCGACCTGGACGGCGAAGACCGTGCACGACTTCACGGGCGTGCCGTCGAGCAGGACGGTACAGGCGCCGCAACTGGTCGTGTCGCACCCGACGTGGGTGCCCGTGAGCTCGAGCCCATCGCGAACGAAGTGCGCGAGGAGGGTCCGCGGCTCGACGTCCGCCGTCCGCTCCGCGCCGTTGACCGTGACCGTGATCTTCATCTCCCCGCTCCCTACGCCGCTTGGGCCATCTCGACGGCTCGGGCGAGCCCGCGCCGGACGTACACGTCGACCACGTGCCGCTTGTAGTCGACGGAGCCGCGCACGTCGCTCACCGGATCCGCGGCCGCCGC
Organism: Actinomycetota bacterium; assembly: GCA_050692535.1. Lineage (GTDB taxonomy): Bacteria > Actinomycetota > UBA4738 > UBA4738 > HRBIN12 > CALGFI01. The sequence continues at coordinate 3,590 of JBOGVL010000103.1, forward strand.
GGCCAGGCGGCCGGCGTTCGCGAACGCCTCCTCGCCCGGCTCGGCGCCCCCGAGCGATCGCTCGGCCTCCGTCGCCGGGATGTTCTTCGAGCCGACGCCGGTGAGGGCGATGCCGGCCCGCGAGATCGTCCCGCCGGACAGCTCGACCTGGACGGCGACGCCGACCGTCGCGAAGTCGCCGATCTTGCGCTCGAGCTTCAGGTAGGCGCCTCCGCTCGGCCCGGCCGGGAGCGGAACGCGCACCTCCATCAGCAGCTCGTCGGGTTCCAGCGTGGTCGTGAAGATGTCCACCAGGAAGTCCGAGATCGCCACCTCGCGCTCGCCGCGCGAGCTCCGCACGGCGACGGTCGCGCCCGCGGCGAGCATCGCCGACCCCCAGTCGCCGGCCGGGTCCGCGTGCGCCAGGGACCCGCCCACCGTCCCCAGGTTGCGCACGAGCGGATCGGCGATCTGGGGCGCCGTCGATCCCAGGAGGGGGTGTCGGGCGCCCACGACCTCGGATCCGGCCATCTGGTTGTGCCGGACGAGCGCGCCGATCCGGAGCGTCCCGTCGGCGGCGTCGATCCCGTCGAGCCCCGGGAGCCGGTTGATGTCGACGAGGTTGGCGGGCGCCGCGAACCGGAGCTTCATCACCGGGATCAGGCTCTGGCCCCCGGCGAGGACCTTCGCGTCCTCCAGCGAGCTCAGGAGCCCGAGCGCCTCGTCGATCGAGCCGGGACGGTGGTACTCGAACCGTGCAGGAAGCATGCGGAACCCCCAGTCCGGAATGCGAGGCCGCCAGGAGGCGGCGTGTCGGCACGGGCGGAGCGGTTGGGCGGCAATGCCACCCGCGAATGCGTGGTGGAAGGGGCCACGGCGTTCGTGAACGACTACGTGCGAGACGCAGCCGTGGATGGAACATCACACAGGGTTTGGAAGGGGTCAAGTCCGAGGCGGGTGCCCGGCGACGGCGCGCCGGTATGGTCGGGAGCGATGGCCTCCTCCAACCGCGGCTTCTGGAAGGTGTTCCTCGCGCTGGGTGCCGGCGGCATCGCCCTGGTCGTCCTGATCATCGCGTTCCGGCCCGTCGCCCGGACCGGCGCCGTCGCTTTCGCCCAGAGGAACCTGCGGACCGCCGCCGCCGCCGCGCAGCGCGTCGCCGAGGAGGAAGGATCGCTCGAGGCCGCGACCGCGCTCCGGATGGGGTCGGAGCCGGACGTCGACGACCTCCTGTTCATCGACCCCGACACCAGCTCCAACGACTCGGAGATCGTGAGCGTTCGCGCCACCGAGGGGGCCTGGACGGGCGCCGCGCGCGCCGACACGGGCGACTGCTACTGGGTGCGGGTCGAGGCGACCGGCCGGACCCTCGTCGGCACGGGGACCGACTGTTCCGCCGAGGAGGCGAGCGAGGCGGCGCCGGGCGCCTGGCCCGAGCCGTAGCCGATTCGCGCGAAAACGGCGTCCGCACTACCATCGATGGTTCCTTGGCCCGTTGCGACGGAAAGGGGGAACCGTGACGCACGTCTCGGTGACCGTCAACGGGGTCGCGCGCGATGCGGATGTCGAACCGCGCACGCTCCTTGTCTACTTCCTCCGGGAGACGCTCGGCCTCACGGGGACCAACGTCGGCTGTGACACGTCCAGCTGCGGGGCCTGCACCGTGTTGCTGGACGGCGAGTCGGTGAAGGCGTGCACGCTCCTCGCCGCCCAGGCGGACGGCCGGGAGGTCACCACGATCGAGGCGATGGCGTCCGACGGGGAGCTCCATCCGATCCAGGAGGCGTTCCACCGCAACCACGGACTCCAGTGCGGGTACTGCACCCCGGGCATGGTCATGGCGGCGGCGAGCTATCTGAAGGAGAACCCCGCTCCTACGGAGGAGCAGGTGCGCGAGGCCCTCGAGGGGAACCTCTGCCGCTGCACCGGCTACCACAACATCGTGAAGTCGATCCTCGACGCCGCCTCGCAGCTGAGCGGCGCGAAGGCATAGGGGGCCGAGATGGCGGTCACCGAGACGTACGTCGGACAACCGGTCCTCCGCAAGGAGGACGGAGAGTTCCTCACCGGGCAGGCGCGATACACGGACGACCTGACGGTTCCCGGGATGCTTTGGATGGCGGTCGTGCGGAGCCCGTACGCACACGCCCGCATCAAGGAGGTAGACCTGTCGAAGGCCCTGGCCATGAACGGCGTGGTGGCCGCGTTCTCCGGTCAGGACTTCGATTGGGCCGGGCCGCTCCTCATGGCCTGGCCGGTGACGGATGACATCAACAACCCCCCCCACTGGCCGCTCGCGAAGGACAAGGCCCGGTACCAGGGCGACGGTGTGGCGGTGGTGATCGCCGAGTCCCGAGCCCTCGCGGCCGACGGAGCCGAGGCCGTCGAGGTCGAGTACGACGAGCTTCCGGCCGTGGTGGACATGGAGGCGGCGCTCGCCGAGGGGGCGCCCAGTGTCCACGACGAGTTCGGAACCAACCGGTGCTACACGTGGAAGCTCACCAACGGCGACGTGGACAAGGTGTTCGCCGAGGCCCCGGTGGTCGTGACGCAGCGCAACGTCCTCCGCCGGCTGATCGCGAACGCAATGGAGCCCAGATCCATCATCGTGCAGCCAACGCCGTCCGCGGGGCAGTTCACGATGTGGTCGTCGACGCAGATCCCCCACGTCCTTCGCACGGGAATGGCCCTGGCCACGGGGATCCCCGAGTCCAGGCTGCGGGTGATCGCGCCGCGGGTAGGCGGAGGGTTTGGATCCAAGCTCCAGGTGTACCCGGAGGAGGCCCTCGCCCTCGAGCTCGCGCGTCGGCTGGGGCGCCCGATCAAGTGGACCGAGACGAGGACGGAAGGTTATCTGGCGACCCACCATGGTCGCGATCAGCTCCAGGTCATGGAGATCGCGGCCGACGAGAGCGGCAAGATCCGCGGCTATCGGGCGAAGATCCTCGCCAACATGGGCGCGTACCTGCGGCTCATCGCCCCCGGCACCCCCGTGTTGGGCGCCTTCCTGTTCTGCGGTTGCTACGGCGGCGAAGCCTACGAGACGGAATTCACCGGAGTCTTCACGAATACCACGCCGGTCGACGCCTACCGAGGGGCGGGGCGGCCGGAATCGGCGTATGCCATCGAGCACGTCGTCGACGCCCTCGCCCGTCGCGTGGGCAAGGACCCGGTGGAAATCCGGCGGATGAACTTCGTGCCGCCGTTCGACGAGCCGACGGCCTCGATCGGCGGCCTGACGATCGACTCGGGCAACTATCCGGCCACGCTCGACAAGGCCCTCGAGCTCGTCGGGTACGAGGACCGGCGCAAGGACCAGCAGATGCGCCGAGAGCAAGGCGATCGTCGGCAGCTCGGGATCGGTTTCTCCACGTACCTCGAGAACTGCGGATGGGGGCCCTCGAAGATCATTGGGAACGTCCTGAAGTACGCGGGGGGCGGCTGGGAGGCCGCCACGATTCGCTGTCACCCGACCGGCAAGGTGGTCGTGGTCACCGGCACCACCCCCCACGGCCAGGGCGGCCAGACCACGATCGCCCAGCTCGTCGCGGACGAGCTCGGGATCCCGTTCGACGACATCGAGGTCCTCTTCGGGGACACCGATATCGCCCCGAGCGGCTGGGACACCTATGGGAGTCGGGGGAACGCGGTCGGGATGCCGGCCGTCCACCGCGCCGCGCAGAAGATCATCGAGAAGGGGCGGAAGATCGCGGCGCACGAGCTCGAGGTGGCTCAGAGCGACATCGAGTTCGGCGACGGGAAGTTCTCCGTGAAGGGGGCGCCGGACGTCACGCGGACGATCGCCTCCCTCGCGTTCTCCTCCTGGACCGGGCACAACCTCCCCGAGGGGCTGGAGCCGGGACTCGAGGCGTCGGCCTTCTTCGATCCGGAGAACCTGGTCTTCCCCTTCGGGGCGCACATCTGCGTGGCGGAGGTCGATACCGAGACCGGCGACGTGGAGATCGTGAAGTACGTGGCGGTCGACGACGTCGGCACGGTCATCAACCCCCAGATCGTGGAGGGCCAGGTCATGGGCGGCGTGGTCCAGGGGATGGCCGAGGCGCTGTCCGAGGAGGCGATCTACGACGAGCACGGCTCGCTCATGACGAGCTCGATGTCGAACTACCTCCTGCCCGCCGCCTCCGAGGTGCCCGGCATGATCGTCGGGAGTCACGAGACCCCTTCGACGACCAACGAGCTCGGGGTCAAGGGGGTGGGCGAGACCGGAACCATCGCGGCGCCTCCGGCGGTGATCAACGCGGTCGTCGACGCGCTCTCCCACCTCGGCGTGACCGACATCGAGCGCCCGGCCTCTCCGGAGCGCGTCTGGAGGGCCATCCGGGCGGCGAAGGGAGGGGCGGCATGATCCCCGCACCGTTCGAGTACCGGCGGGCCGAGTCCGTCGACGAGGCCGTCCAACTCCTCTCCGGAGACCCGGACGCCAAGATCCTCGCCGGCGGTCACTCGCTGCTGCCGCTGATGCGGCTCCGACTCGCCCGGCCGTCGACCCTCGTCGACGTCGGCAGGATCCGCGACCTGAGCTACGTCCGTGAGGACGGCGACGACGTCGCGATCGGCGCGTTGACCCGTCACCACGATGTGGCGAACAGCGAAGCGCTGCAGGAGCTGTGTCCGATCGTCTCCTACGCGGCGGGCCAGATCGGCGATCCGCAGGTGCGGCACGTCGGCACCATCGGCGGGTCGGTCGCGCACGCCGATCCGGCCTCGGACATGCCCTCCGTCCTCGTGGCGCTGGGCGCCGAGATGGTCGTGACGGGCTCCGGGGGGGCGTCGCGCACGGTGGCGGCGACGGACTTCTTCCGGGGGCTGTTCGAGCCCGACCTCGCTCCCAACGAGGTCCTGACCGAGATCCGGGTGCCCAAGACGGCCGGCCGCGGATGGAGCTACCTGAAGTTCAACCGGCGTGCGCAGGACTGGGCGCTCGTCGGCGTGGCGGCGCTCGGGGCCAACGGGACGGGGCCGGCCGTGGCCCTCACCAACATGGCGGATCGCCCGATCCGGGCCGCCGGAGTCGAGGAGGCGCTCGCGGGCGGGGCCGACGCGGCGAGCGCGGCCGCGCGCGCGGCGGAGGGGACGAGCCCGCCGAGCGACGCGTTCGGGAGCGCCGAGT
>JBOGVL010000104.1:0-8694 GCA_050692535.1 Actinomycetota bacterium
GGCCACATAGGCGGCCGCCGTCGCGACCATCGCCACGGACAGGTCGATCCCGCGCGTCAGCATCAGCAGGGTCTGTCCGGCCGCGATGATGCCGAGCGGCGCGGCGAGCAGGAGGGTGTTGCGAAGCCCGCGGAGGCTGAGGTAGCCGGGCTGGATGGCCCCCGTGACGAGCACCAGGATCGCCAGCACGGCCCCGAGCACGACCAGCGGTCGCTCCGCGAGAAACCGCATCCATGCCCGTTGCGCAGGTGGCTCGATCCCGAGACCGGCCTCGGGTCCCGGCTCGGTCCCCCGAACCACGGTGCTCATTCTGTCCTCCGGCGCCGGAGCTTGAGCAGGCCGGCCAACATCATCACGGCGACGATGAGCAGTCCCTGGATCACCTGCGAGGTGTTCGGGTCGATCGACATCGCCGTCAGGATCGGGTACAGGATGAAGAGGATCACGCCGGCGGCCACCGCTCCGACGACCGAGCCAACCCCGCCGGCCAACGCGATCCCCCCCAGGACGACGGCGGCGACGCTGTTCAGCGTGCCGTTGGCGGCGTTCGTGAATCGCGGGTCGCCCGTGGCCGTAATCGCGGTGATGGCCAGGCCGGCGAGGCTGGCGAACGCGCCGGCGACGGCGTAGGCCGTGATCTTGGCCCGGCCCGTGTCGATGCCCGAGAGGAACGCCGCATCGTGATCGCTGCCCACCGCGTAGAGGGAGAGCCCTCGCCGCGTTCGCCGCAGCCAAATGCCGACGACCGCCACCGGCAGCGCCAGCGCGAACAGCGAGGGCACGAAGTTGGTGCCGACCCCGGAGTCCGAGCCCGTGAAGATCCAGCGGAAGCCGCCGCTCGTCCCCCCTCCCGGCGTCGGCAAGACCATGAGCGCAACGCCGGAGAAGACGAACAGGGTCGAGAGCGTGACGATGATGTCCGGGACGCGTGATCGGACGATGACCCATCCGACGAGGCCGTTCAGGAGCGCGGCCCCGGCGACGACGACGATGCCGATGACACCGGTCATCCAGAACGGCTGCCCGTCCATCAGCCGGGCCGAGACGGAGTTACCGAGCACCATCATCGCCCCCGCACCGAGATCGATGCCGCCCGCGATGACGGCGACGGACTGCGCGACCGCCAGGTACACGGTGGGCAGGCTGTTCTTCGCGATCGACGCCATCGTGAAGCTGCCGAACGCCGGGATCAGCGTCGCGTACCACCCGATGAGCAGGAACAGGAGGAGCCAGACCCCGACGGTCCACCCGTTTCGCCGGAGGACCCGACGGCGTGCGTCGGTCGAGGTGCGCGAGTCGAGCTCCCCGGTTGCGGCGCTCACGCCGTGGCCTCCTGCAGGCCGTGGGCGGCGCTCAGCAACCTGGCCTCGTCGGCCGTCGCGCCGTCGTGCTCGTGGACGATCAGCCCGTCGTACATCACGAGCACCCGATCACAGACCAGCGGAATCTCCGCGAGCTCGCTCGTGTAGTAGAGGATCGCGAGGCCCTCGTCGGCGAGCCCCCGGAGCAACTCGTAGATCTGTTCCTTCGTCCGGATGTCGATACCGCGAGTCGGGTCGAAGCACAGCAGCGTGCGGAAGCCGGCTGCGAGCCATCGGCCGACGACGAGCTTCTGCTGATTTCCGCCGGACAGACGCCGGGCCTGACGGTACGCCCGGGTATCGATCGCGAGGCGTTCGATCACCCCGTTCACTCGCTGCTCCTCGTCAGGGACGAGCCGGAGCCAGCGCCCGACGCGGTTGTACAACGCCGACGCGAGGTTCTCCCGCACCGATCGCTGCGGCAGCAGGGCCTGGAGCCGATCCGAGGGGATGAGGACGACGCCGCTTCGGATCGCATCGAACGGCGACCTCGGGCGGATCGGTCGGCCGCTCACGATCAGCTCTCCGCCGTCGGACGGCCGGTCGCCCGAGAGCACGTCGAAGAGCCGGTCCTGACCCTGGCCTTCGAGCGCGACCAGGCCGAGGATCTCGCCGGCGCGAAGCGCGAAGGACACCCCCCGGAGGTAGTGGCGCGACGTCAGCGCGCGGGCCTCCAGCGCCACCGGGGCATCGGCAGGCCGCGCGGGCCGGGCGGTCGGCTCCACCACGCCGGCGGCGACCTCGCCGAGCATCGCCTCGACCAGACGGGCCTCGCCGCCCTCGCCGGGGACGAGTGCCGCCACGTCGCGACCGTCGCGCAGGATCGTCGCCCGGTTGCAGACACGAAGGACCTCGCCGAGCCGGTGCGTGATGAACAGGACGGATCGCCCGCGTTCCCGCCGCTCTCCCATGACGTCGACCACGCGCTCGGCGAGGTCGGCGGGGAGCGCCGCCGTGATCTCGTCGAGCACGAGCAGCTGCGGGTCGTGCACCAGCGCCCGCGCGAGGTCGAGAACCCGAAGCACGGGGAGGGGCACCTCCTTGACGATCGCGTCGACATCGAGATCGCCGACGCCCATCCGCTCGAGGCCCTCCCGAACCGGGCCGACATCGACGCCGGTGAGCCGCAGGTTCTGCTCGATCGTCAGGTCGGGGATCAGCGCCGGGTCCTGGAAGACGGTCGCCACGCCCGCCGCCATGGCGTCCGAGGGACGGCGGAGACGCGCGGCGTCCCCGTTCACCTCGACCGACCCGGCATCGGCAGGGATCACACCCGCGAGGATCTTGACGAAGGTGCTCTTGCCCGCCCCGTTGGCGCCGAGCAACGCGTGGATCTCGCCCGGCTGGACCGTCAGATCCACCGAGCGAAGCGCCACGACGCTGCCGTACCGCTTCGCGAGGCCCCGGACGAGCAGGAGTGGTGGTCGGTCGCTCACGGACGCTCCACGCTCGAGCGCGGAGGTCGGGCGTCCCATTGAACGCCCGACCTCCGCCTGAGGTCGGTCAGCTCACTCCTCGCCCGGGCCCTTGCAGTCCAGGACGTCCTGCTCGGTATACGTGGTGTACGGCTCGATCACCATCGTCGACACGAACCCCTGCGGCAGGTCCGGAAGGAAGAGTTCCTCCAGCGCCGCGGTGTCGTCGACGTTGTCGTAGACCGTCGGCGTGAGCAGCGTGTCCCGGGGGTGGTCTTCGGCCCCGGTCAGCAGGTCGATCGCGATGGCGGTCGCCACGCCCCCGACCGGCGGTGGGTTCGTCACGATGGCGCCGACGAGCCCTTCATCCTTCAGGTTGATCAGCTGCTCGATGAAGCCGTTGTTGTCGGCCCCGACGATCGGCACATAGGGCTCGTCCGCGTTCTGGAACTGTTCCACGACCGGGTAGTCGATCCCGGACGTCCAGATCCCGTCGACCTGCTCCGTCGTGATGATCTCGAGCGCCTGCTGAGCGCCGGTCGACGGGTCCCAGCCCGTGAATACCTCGCTGACGATCTCGATATCGGGATAGTCCGCCAGCGCCGCCTGGAATCCCTCGTCCCGGTCGGTATCGGCCGGGACGCCCTCGAAGCCGCGCATGTACGCAACGCTGCCGGAACCGCCGAGCTGATCGAAGAGCCATCTCGCGCCGAGCTCCGCGTAGGCAACCTGATCGTTGGTCACGTTGTACGCGTCCTCGGACGTCACGGCCTGGTCGACCGACACGACGATGATCCCCTGCTCGGCCGCCTGAGCGATCACGTCGTCCAGCGCCGTGGCATCGGCCGGGTTGACGATGATGGCGTCGACCCCTTGGGAGATCAGGCCCTCGATGTCGGCGATCTGACCCGTTGCGTCGGTGTCTCGGTTCGCCAGGACGACCTCGTCGACGACGCCGCTGACCCGTGCTTGCGCCTTGATGGCGCAGACCATCTGCTCGCGCCACTGGTTCCCAACCAGCGTGTTGCTGACACCGATCGTGAACGTGCCCTCCTCGCCACCGCCCCCGCCTCCGCCGCCGCCGTCGTCGTCGCCACACGACGCCGCGATCAGGCCGAGGACCGCGAGGACCGCGAGCCACCGCGCTCCACTGCGCATCTTCATCCGCCTACTCCCTTCATCCCCTCGCCCCCCAGAGCCGGCGATCGTTCTGCGCATCTCCGGTCGTGATCACCGGAGGTCGCCTCGAAAGGTAGACGTGCTCACGCCCACCCGCAATCAACGTTCCGACGCCTGCCGTTCACCTCCTCCCGGGGCCGGCATCAGCGGCCAACGCTTCATCCACGACCTCGGGTGAGATCAGGCGCTCGCCGGTCATGATCGCCGCGCCCACGATCCCGGCCCGGTCGCCGAGGACGCTCTTCTCGATCTTCAATGCCCTCGTCGCGAGCGGCGTGGAGCGTCCGTACACCGCCTCCCTGATGCCGGCGAGCAGATGCTGGTCGGCCTCGGCCACGTCGCCTCCGATCACGATGATCGACGGGTTCAGCAGGTTGACCGCGGCCGAGAGGACTCGACCGATGATCCGGCCCGCATCGCGCACGAGACGCAGCGCCTCGCGGTTGCCGGATTTCACAAGGCCGACCACATCACGTCCGTCCTTCGCCTCGATCCCGTGAGCGGTGAGCTGCCGGGCAAGCGCCCTGCCCGAGGCGACGGACTCGAGGCAGCCGTGATTCCCGCACTCGCAGAGGATCTCTTCGTATCCGGCGACCCGTATGTGGCCGATGTCGCCGGCGGCTCCCTGCGCCCCGCGATGGATCCTCCGGCCGGCGATGATGCCGCATCCGATGCCGGTGCCAACCTTGATGAAGAGCAGGCTCTCCTGGTCGGACCAGTTCGACCAGTGTTCGCCCACCGCCATGATGTTCACGTCGTTGTCGACGAGGACCGGCGCGTCGAGCCGCTCCCGAAACCACTCCGGGATCCCGAAGTCGTCCCAGCCGGGCATGATCGGCGGGTGGACCGGCCGTCCGGTGGCGAACTCCACCGGCGTCGGGACTCCCATCCCGATCCCACGGACGTCCGACTCTGCTCGCCCCACCTCCGCGAGGAGGCCGAGGAACCGTCCGTGGACCCACTCGAGCGCCTTGTGGGGACCCGAGGCGACGTCCATGTCGCCGCGCGCCTCGGCGAGCGGCGTCCCGGCGAGGTCCGCGACGGCGATCCGAGAGTGCGTGGCACCGACGTCGGCGACGAGAACGATTCCTCCGTCCCGATTGAACGCGAGGACCGTGGGGCGGCGGCCGCCGGTGGACGGGGCCTCCCCCGCCTCGACGAGCCAGCCCCGCCGGACCAGCGCGTCGACGCGCTGCGAGACCGTCGAGCGCGCGAGGCCGGTGACCAGCGCCAGCTCTGCCCGGGTGGTCGCCTTCCCGGCCACGATGAGCCGCAACAGGTCCCCGGAGGACCCGATGGAGATGCCTGCTTCGGGCCGACCCTCCATTCGCGCACTCTAGGATGACCAACTTCGGCCTGTCAATGGCGAAAGATCACAGCAAAGTGAACGAAGTTGGCAGACTAACGGCGCTCCTCCGAGATCCGACGTGCGTACCGCCTCGCGTGATCGCGGTAGGCGGCCTCGAACAGGGCCCGGGATCGCTCCTCGGTCACGATCGCGGGGCTGGTGATCACCGGCGGGAGTGCCCCGCGACCGGCCAGCGAGGCCGCCGTCTGCACCTTGATCTCGTTGACGACCGCCGTGAACGCGATCGTCGACCCCGGCCCGATCGGGGTGTCGAGGCCGTCCAGGGTCACGAGCGCATCGCCGGGAGGGGTCCCGATGTCGATCACCACGTCCGCGTGGTCCAGCACCCGTGCTCCGGACGGATGCAGCGGTCGCCCCGCCATCGATTGGAGCACGGACGTGACGGCGATCACGGGCATCGATCGTTCGCGCGCGCCGATCGCGATCTCCACGGGTACCGTCGACAGGCCACCGGCGCTGAACACCATCATCACGTCCGGCGGGCCGAGAACGAAGTTCGAGAGGATCTGTTCGGCGAGCCCCTCGACGCGCTCGATGAACATGGCCTGGCGCTGGCCGTTGGCGCCCACAACCTGCGTGTGGAACGTCATGGACAGCTCCGCGATGGGATGGAACCCCGGGTACGAGCCGTAGCGCGGAAACATCTCCTCGACCGGGATGCGGGAGTGACCGGTGCCGAAGAGATGAACCAGGCCGTCCGCGGCGATCGCCTCGGCGCAGAGGTCGGCGGCCGTGGCGATCGCGTCCATCTGCGTAGCCTCGAGCCGATCGAGGATCCTGCGGGCCTCGCCGAGCCACCGGCCGGACGCCGACACCTGCCCCACTCGACTCGCCTCTCTGCGGAACCTGGACAAATGTCTAGACAATCGCGATGCTACCGACGCCGACACGGGCCGTCAAGACGAGGTGGTCGCACGCGCGCGCCAAACGAAGCTCGCTACGAACGCATCGCGAGGTACCTGCGGACCCTGGTGGCCGAAGGCGGACCGGGCGACCGGCTCCCTTCCGACGCCGAGCTCTGCGAGCGCTTCGCGGTGAGCCGCATGACGGCCCGCCAGGCGGTCCAGGTGCTCGTGAGCGAGGGACTCGTGTTCCGCCGGCGAGGGCGCGGGACGTTCCTCGCGGCCACTCGCGTCGGCCGCCTGCTGGGATCACCGCTGTCCTTCTCGGAGAGCATGCGCCGACGGGGACTGAGAGCCTCGTCGACGGTGCTCCGAGCCGAGGTGACGGCCCCCGCGCAGGAGGACGTGGAGACCCTCGGCCTGGGCGTGGGAGATCGCGTGGTCGTCCTCGAGCGGTTGCGGCTCGCCGACGACGTGCCGATGGCCATCGAACGCGCCGTGCTCGTCCCGGCGCTCATCCCGGTCCTGCAAGAGGACCTCGAAGGCGGATCGCTGCACGCGGCCATGGAGCGGCTCGGGCGGATCCCGACGCACGCGCACGCGACGGTGACGGCCCGTCCGGCAATCGCCTCCGAGCGCCGCCTGCTCGAGCTTTCGCCGCGGGAGGTGCTCGTGTGCGAGCGCCGGGTCATCTCGGACCAGGACGGTGAGCCGCTCGAGCACACCGAGACGCGGTACGCCTCGCAGCGATACCTCTTCGAAGCCGTGCTGCATCGCGACGATCAGGACGTGATCCGGTGACGCCGCGGAGGCTCCTCGGGCTCGACCTCGGTGGGACGAACGTCAAGACGGTGGTGCTGGAGGAGGACGGGACGTCGTATCGGACGGTCGCGTTCTCGACGGCGCCGGCCCGTTCCGAGGGCGGACCCGACGCCGTCATCGAGCGGTTGATCGAGCTCGGCCTGGAGGCCCGCGGCGAGCACGGCCCCATCGAGGCGGCGGGCATCGGCCTCCCGGGGCTCTTCGATCGAACGAGCGGCGCCATCCTGCTCTTTCCCAACCTCCCGGGCCCGTGGCCGGGTCATCCCCTCCGCGAATCCGTCGCCGCGGGGCTCGGTGTCCCGGTGACCCTGATGAACGACGCGCGCGCGTTCGCGCTTGCCGAGGGGCGACTCGGTGCCGGGCGCGGCTACCGCCTGGTCGCCTGCCTCACGCTGGGGACGGGCGTCGGAGGCGGGATCGTGGTGGACGGCAAGGTCGAGCTGGGGACCTGGGGCGTCGCGGGTGAGATCGGCCACCAGACGGTCGAGCCGGATGGCCCGCTCTGCGGGTGTGGCAACCACGGCTGTGTGGAAGCGCTCGCGAAGGCCGAGGCGCTCGCCCGCCTCGCCGGCCACGCGACCGCCGAGGAGGTCTACGAGGGCGTCCGCGACGGTGACGAGCGGTGTCGCACGGCCGTCGAGACGATCGCCGGCTACCTCGGCATCGCCATCGCCAACGTCGTGACCGTGCTCGGGATCAAGCGGATCGTCGTCGGCGGTGGCATCGCCGCGGCCGGCGAGCTGGCGCTCGACCCGATCCGGCGGGCCGTGCGGCGACGCGTGAGGCTCGTCCCGCCCCAGGAGATCGAGGTCGTCCCCGCAGCCCTCGGGCCGTCCGCCGGTGCGATCGGGGCCGCGCTGTCCGCCCTCGAGGGCGACTGACCGCCGGGCGCGCCCGCTCGCCAGCCTCGAGGCTCAGTCGGCCGTCCGCGAGCGGTAGTCGTCGAGGATCGCGGCGGTCTGGGTGGCGCCGACACGGTCGACCCCGACGGAGATGACCTCAAGGAGCGCGTCGAGCGTTCGCACGCCGCCGGCGGCCTTCACGCGCACGCGCGGCGACACGGCTCCCCGCATGAGCCGTAGGTCCTCCATCGTCGCGCCCCCCGGCGCGAAACCGGTGGAGGTCTTCACGTAGTCGGCCCCCGCCGATTCGACGAGCCGGCAGCCCCGGAGCTTCTCGTCGTCGCTCAGGTACGCGTTCTCCAGGATCACTTTGACGAGCGCAGCACCGCGGGCCGTCCCGACCACGGCGGCGATGTCCTCTCCCACCCGCGCGTCCTCACCGGATCGCAGCCAGCCGATGTTGATCACCATGTCGAGCTCGGTCGCCCCGGAGGCCAGCGCGCGCTCTGCCTCGAAGACCTTCGTCGCCGTGGTATGTGCACCGTGTGGGAACCCGACGACCGTCCCCACGGCGACCGAGCTCCCGGGAAGGACTCCGGTTGCGAGCTCGACGTCTGCGGGGCGGACGCAGACCGACGCGACGTCGTACCTCGCGGCGAGCTCGCACCCTTCCCGCACTTCGCTCAGCGTGAGCTCGGGTCGCAGGAGGGAGTGGTCGATCGTCGTGGCCAGCTTCTCGTACGTCACGTCGTGGACGGTGAGGGCGGGGTCCATCGCGGTCATCCTGGCGAACTCGTCCGGAAATGTCTAGACATCTTCGGCGACGCCCCAGCCCCCGTCCACCGCGAGGACCTGGCCGGTGAC
>JBOGVL010000105.1:0-8691 GCA_050692535.1 Actinomycetota bacterium
CGACGTGCGAGCGGGGCTTCAGGCGCTGCTCGGAGCCGGGCTCATCGCCACGCTCGAGGACGGCACGATCCGCGTCGGCCTCCCTCCCGAGCAGGGTGCGACCGTCACGCGGGTGCTCGCCGAACGCGGGTTGTACCTGAGCGAGCTCCGGCCAGACCAGGTCGACCTCGAAACCGTCTTCCTCGAGCTGACGAGGGAGCCGGAGTGACGGCGCTCGTCTCCGTCGAGCTCCGCCGCTTCTTCGCGCGCCGGCTGGTCAAGGCGCTCGCGGTCGTGGCGATCGCGGCGATGGCGGTGACCGGGATCCTCGTCGCCGTCAACTCCCGTCCGGGCAACGAGTTCCACCTCCCCGATCTCGCGCCGATCCTGGAGGGGACGTCCTTCCTGTTCGTGATCGGTGGGTGGCTGATCGGCTCCTCGTTCGTCGGCGCGGAGTGGCAGGCGGGGACCATGACGACCCTGCTCACCTGGGAGCCCCGGCGGCTCCGGGTACTGGTCGCCAAGGCCCTCGCGTGCGCGGTCGGCGTCGCCGTCGTGGTCGTCGTGCTCCAGGCGGTGTTCGGATCGATCCTCGCCCTCGTCGCGTCGACGCGCGGCAGCACGGCCGGCGTGGACGACGAGTTCCTGCGTTCGGTCGTGTGGCTCGCGCTCCGGATCTCGGCGGTCTCGGCGATCGGCGCCCTGCTCGGGCTCGCCATCGCCATGGTCGCCCGGAACACGGGGGCCTCGATCGGCATCGGCTTCGCGTACCTCGCGGTGGTCGAGGGCATCATGCGCGGCCTGCGGCCCGGATGGGCGCCCTGGTTGATCGGCGACAACGCCAACGTGCTCGTCCTGGGCCGCGACGCCACGTTCCCGCCGATCGGACGATCGGCGGCGGAGGCCGCGCTCGTCCTCGCCCTCTACGTCCTCGGTTTCATCGCGGTCGCGGCCGTCTCCTTCCGGGCCCGCGACGTCGGATGATCGCCGGGGTCAGCCCTCGGCCGCGCGGGCCGGGACGCGCGGTCGCCAGTCGTAGACCACCTTCGTTCGGACGAGGAGGTCCTGCACCGACGCGCGCTCACGGCTGAAGAGCGACCAGAACAGGCCGATCGGGAACAGCGCGCACACCATCGATCGGGCGAACGCGAGTCCGAGTCCGAGCGGGCCGCCGTCGCGGCGCTCGACCCGAAGGCCCATGAGCTGTTTGCCCACGGTGCGCCCCGTCCCACTCCACGCGACGGTGAGGTAGAGGACGAGGACGACCCAGCCGATCCCCGCGTGCGTGAACACGCCGGGGTCGGGCCAGGTGAAACGACGCGGCGCGATGAGGAACCGGGCCGCGGCGTATCCGAAGTACACCAGCACGACCGCGAGCAGGACGAGCACCAGGTCGATGGCGTCCGCGATTAATCGCGAGACCAGCCCGGCGCGACGCTGCTGCAGCTCGCGCGCCTCGGAGGCGACGACGGTGGTCAGGTCCGGTCCTCCGCCTCGGTGGTTCGCTCGTCTCTCCCGAGGATCCGGTCGACCAGGCGCGACACGGCCCGGTCGGCGCTCGCGCCCTGCGCCCGGATTCCCTCTACCGTCTCG
This sequence comes from Actinomycetota bacterium, assembly GCA_050692535.1. Taxonomy (GTDB): domain Bacteria; phylum Actinomycetota; class UBA4738; order UBA4738; family HRBIN12; genus CALGFI01. Next base: position 1,573 of record JBOGVL010000105.1, read on the forward strand.
TTGGCCATCGATCCGGATGCCTCCCGGATGATCTGCGGGAGGTCGATCTCCTCGATGACGTCGTTCGCGATCTTGGCGAGGTCCAGCTGGTCGATCACCTCCTGGGCGATGGCGCCGAGGTCGAGCCGGCGAACGACCGCGTCGACGTTCAGACGTGCGGCGACGGCGTCGAGGTCGAGTCCCTCGACGATCCGGCCGATGTCGACCTGCCGAACGATCCGATCCACGTCGATCTTCGCCACGATCGCGTCCAGGTCCAACCGCTCGACGATCCCTGAGACGTCGACGCGCTCGACGACGGCGTCCAGGTCGACCCGCGCGACGATCGCCGCGACGTCGATCCGGGAGGCGACCGCGTTCAGATCGATGCGCTCGACGGTCCGCTCCAGGTCCACCGTGTCGACGATCCGGTCGAGGTCGACGCGCGCGAGCACGAGCTCGGTGAGGTCGATCTGCGCGAGCGTTGCGTCGACCACCTGCGGCAGGACCGCGCCGACGAACGAGGAGCCGATCCGCTCGTCCTCCGCCTGCTCCGCGCGCCATCGGTCGTCCAGGTCGTTCATCCGCTCGCGGATGCGCCCCAACCGCTCGCGGACGAACGACGGGCTCTTCGCGAACGAGACCCAGGGCCGAAGGCTTCTGCCGACGGTCGTCGCTGCGCGGACGCCGGCTCGTGCGGTGTCGACGGCGACGCCGAGGGCGGCCCCCGCGACGACGGGCACCAGGGGCTTCGGCCACGACTCGTCGTCCAGCGGCTCCTCGGTCGGCTCGCGGATCTCGCCGCGGATGGCCTCGGCGACCGCCGCCGTCACGAACCCCGCGGCGAGCGACGCCAGCCCGAGGGCGGTCCGGAAGGCCCGCTCGGCCAGCTCGAGGGGATCGGGCGACGGAGGAGGGGCGGGGCGGATCGGGGTCACGCGGATCTCCGAGCGCTCAGCGACCGGTTCCTCGACGTTCATCCGAACTCCTCGCCGTCCGTTGGCCATCATGCTCCGCGGCCCCGCCGATGACCAGCCTGGATATGTCGGCGCGATCACGCGCAGCGTCGTGCGTCTACGCCGAGTCCACCGGACCCGCCGGCCCCGGTTCCGGAGCGGCGCCCGCGATCTGCTCCGCGTGCGCGACGTCGACCTCGGGCTCGTCGCGTCGGAGCCGCTTGCGGATCCAGCCCCTGCTCGAGCGCAGCGCCCGCCGCCCCCGCTCGAGGAGCGCGTCCTCGTCCCGCACCTTCTTCTCCTTCACGACGGGTTGGTCGAGGTGCGTCATCTCGCTCTCGATGACCTCGTGCCGTTGGATCCACAGGGACGCGGCCGCCTGTACCGTCGCGGCGAAAGGCAGCGCGAGGAACGCCCACAGGAGTCCCCCGATCGCGCCCCCGGCCATCGCCGCACCGAACGCGACTGCCGGATGCAGCTGCATCGTCTTGCCTTGGATCTTGGGCGAGAGGAGGTAATTCTCGATCTGCTGGTAGATCAAGACCCAGATCAGCAGGACGATCGTCCCGGAGGTCCCGACCGTGACAAGCGCGACGACCAGCGGCACGATGGCGGCGATGTACGTGCCGACGATCGGGATGAACTCCGCCACCACACCCTGGAACAGGGCGAGCGCCGCCGCCCCCGGTACGCCGACGATGAGGAGGACGATCCAGAAGAGCCCGCCGTTGATGATGGCGAGCAGCAACTTGCCGTAGAAGTAGCCGCCGGTCTTCTCGATGGCCGCCTCCCAGATCGACAGGAGCTCCTCTTGCTTCTGTCTCGGGAAGAACGAGAGGACCGAGCGCTTGAACTTCGGCGCCTCGGCCACCATGTAGAAGATGAACATGCCGACCGTGAACGCGGCGAAGATGCCGCCGACCAACGACGCGGTGAAGCCCAGGAGCATGGACATCGGAGTCTCGGACGATGCCGCGAGCGAGGACGACGCCTCGGCGGATCCGCTCTGGATCGATGACGTCGACACGTCGATCCCGAGCGTGTTCGACGCCCATGTTTCGAACCTCTGCGCCGCTTCGGGAAGCCGGTCGGCGATCGCGGCCGCCCCTTTGAGCAGCGTCGGAACGAAGATCAGGACCAGCACCACGAGCAGTAGGAAGACGAGGAAGAGAAGGAGCCCCGTCGCGGACCCCCGCCGCCATCCCCGCTTGTCGTGCAGCCAGTTCACGGCGGGCTCCATCGCGAACGAGAAGAACAGCGCGAGCACGATGTAGAACACGATGGTCTGCAGTACGCCGAGGAGCGCCAGGCCGACGCCCACCGCGACGACGACGCCGATCGTCCACACGATCGTCGGACGCACCCACTCGGGCGCCCGCCGATCGGTGCTCACCGGCTGCGAGGAAGCCGCGACCGGGGCCGCGACCGCTTCGACCGCGACGTCCTCCGTCCCTCCCGGCTCGATGTCGGCAAGCTCGGTCGGCTCGCTCCGGGGCTTGAACCATCCCCACGCGACGAACGCACCCGCGAGTGCGGCCAGCGCGACGGCGATCGGCTTCCACCAGCCCTCGCTCTGGTGTTCCTCCGTCGCGTCGTCGTCCATGCTCGCCTCGCTCGATACTCCGGGTGGCGCGGTCGCGGCGAGCCTACTCCCATCGAGCTGCCCGAACGGAGCGATGGTTCCGAACGGGCTCGAGTGCAGCGGCGTTCGCGGCGACCGTCTAGAGTCCGGCCGATGCAGGAGCCGCAAGCCGGCGAGGGCGCACAGACCCGACTGCCGAGCACCGGCTGGCACCGAAGACCCTCGGGCGAGCTCCCGCCGCTGCCGCGAGGGGCGGGGTGGCGCGCATGGGCGTGGGGGCTGCTCGCGCTCCTCCTCGCGGGGATCCTGCTGAGCTTCGTGATCGACCCCGAGAGCGCGGAAACCTCGTTGCTCCGGTGGTTCGAGGACCTGCGAACGCCGTTCCTCGTCGACTTCGCGGAAGCGCTCGACGCGCTGACTGACCCGCTCGTGATCTGGATCGTGCGAGTGGCCGTGGTCCTCGTCGCCGCCGTCTCCAAGCGGTGGCGGCACATCGTCACGTTCCTCGCCGTGCTGATCGTGGTCGACTTCATCGCGACGGTGTTGAGCGTCGACCGCCCACCACCGGAGGGTGTCACCGTGCTGACGTCGCACGCCAACACGACCTTCCCGTCCCGGTCGGTCGCCTCCCTGTCGGCCACGCTGTTCGGCGCCGCGATCGTCCTCGCGCCGGCCGGGCGCCCGCGTCGTCTTGCGCGCGGCGGTGCGTTCGTGCTGGTCACGCTCGTGGTGCTGGCTCGGATGCTGCTCGGGGCCGAGTACGCCGAGGACGGGATCTACTCGCTGCTGCTCGGCTGGGTCACGACCGGCTTCGCCTTTGCGTTCTTCGTCCCCGAGGACGTGTTCCCCGTCTCCTACTCGCGCGGCGGCAAGAGCGCCCATCTCGACCTCGGCGGGGCTCGTGGGGAGGCGATCGTCCAGGCCGTGCGCGACCAGCTCGGGTTCACGGTGACCGAGATCGAACCGTTCGGGCTGGCCGGGTCGGGGGGGTCGAGCCCGCTGCGGATGCGAGTCGAGGAGGTCGACGGCCACCTGTTCGCCAAGATCTACTCGACGAGCCACCTGCGCGCGGACCGCTGGTACAAGATCGGGCGCACGATCCTGTACGGGCGCCTCGAGGACGAGGTGCCGCTCGGGTCCGTCCGCCGGCTCACGGTGTACGAGGACTACGCGCTGCGCCTGCTCGACGACATCGGAATCCGGGTGGCCAGGACCTACGGCGTCGTCGAGCTCACGCCGGACCGCGAGTACATGCTCGTCACCGAGTTCTTCGCGAACGCGAAGACCCTCGACGACGCCGAGGTGGACGACGCCGTCATCGACGAGGGTCTGGAGCTCGTGGAACGCCTCTGGCGGGCCGGGATCGCGCACCGAGACCTGAAACCGGCGAACATGCTCGTGCGGGACGGGCACCTCCAGCTGGTCGACGTCTCCGGTCTCCAGGTCCGCCCGACGCCGTGGCGGCAGGCCGTCGACCTCGCAAACATGATGCTCACGCTGGCGCTGCGGACCGATCCCGATCACGTCTACGAGCGGGCCACGAGGCGCTTCTCGCCCGATGACGTCGGTGAGGCCTTCGCGGCGGCTCGAGGACTCGCGATCCCGACGCAGGTGACCGAGAAGCTGAAGGAGGACAACCGGCCCATCCTCGAGCGCTTCCGTGAGCTCGCGCCCGCGAAAGCTCCGGTCTCGATCCAGGTGTGGAGCTTCCGTCGCATCGGATTCACCGTCGCCGCACTCGCGAGCGCGGTCGCACTCGGCGCGATGGTCTGGGCGAGCCTGGCGGTGGGTCTGGACTGAGACGTCATGAGCAGCGTCGATTCACCTGGTTGGGATGATGCGAGTGGCCGGCCGGAGGCGTCGACTTGAGGTTTGTCGGGAGAACCAACGAGTGGAATGGAGGAGGCATGACGATCGGACCGGTGCAGCTCGTGGTGTTGGGCTTCAGCGAGCCGGAGCTCAAGGGCGAGATCGCCGCGGAGCTCGAGCGGCTCAGGGAGAGCGACGTGGTCCGCGTGATCGACGCGCTCGGTGTCTACAAGGACGCCGACGGCGAGGTCACGGCGTTTCGAGCGAGCAACGTCTCCGAGGAGGAGTCGGCGGAGTTCGGCGCAGTGGTGGGAGCGCTGATCGGACTCGGAGCGGGGGGCGAGGAGGGCGCCGAGGCCGGCGCGCTCCTGGGTGCCGCCGCCATGGAGGGCGGAGGTGATCTCGACGAACAGGAGATCTGGGACGTGGTCGAGGCGATCCCGGAGAACTCGGCGGCGCTGACCCTGCTGCTCGAGCACCGGTGGGCCATCCCGCTGCGCGACGCCGTTCGGAACGCCGGAGGGTTCCCCGTCGCCGACGGGTTCATCCATCCGCTGGACCTGGTGGCGATCGGCCTGCTCGCCCGGGAGGAGGCCGAAGCGTTCGGCGCGGCCTCCGCACCGAAGGCATGAGAAGGAGGAGACCATGTTCGGACCATCGCGAAGAGTTGCGCGCCGCACCGCGCGGCGGACGTCGCGGCGTCAGATGGCGATGATGGGTGCAATGGAGCCGGAGCCGCAGGAGTACGCGGCCCCGCCACCCGCGCCCGCAGCGCCGGCGGCCCCGGACTACACGGCCGAGCTCGAGCAGCTCGCGTCATTGAAGCAGCAGGGCATCCTCACCGAGGAGGAGTTCCAGGCCAAGAAGAAGCAGATCCTGGGCCTGTAGCGACCCTGGGTTCCAGCCACGTTCGTGCCGCGTTCACCGGTTCGGGGTCCGAGGACGCCGGATGGGTGAGGCGACCCTCTCGGGCGGGCTCTGCACCCTCGCCGGCTTCGCCGTAGCCCTGGCCGTTTCGGGGTAGCCTGACGCCGTGCTGATCCTCGCGATCCTCGGATTCGGGATCCTGGTCGGGTGGGTGGCCCAGTTCCTGCTGGGTCGTGGTGGGCGCCGGATCGACTGGGGCCTCGCGCTCATCGCCGGGTTGGCGGGGTCGTTCGTCGGAGGCCTCCTCGCGAGCCTCGTCGCCGGCGACGGTCTCCGGCTGCGTCCGAGCGGAATCATCGGATCGATCATCGGCGCCGTCATCGTCACGGCCGCCGTGGGCGCCATCCGCGGCCGTTCGCGCGTCTAGTCGACCCGTCATCCCTTCGAGGCGATGCGCGCGCCCCCGGCGTTCGTCACGATGCAACCGTGAGCGAGGAATCGCGGCCTCAAGCGCCACCCGCCCACGCCGACGAACCGACGCGCTCCCGCTCGATCCGAGAGCGAAGCGAGGAGCTCCGGGCGCGAGCCGACGAGACGCGCCGGACCCTCGAGGAGCAGGCCGAGGACCTTCGGAAGCGGCACGCCAGTGTCCGGCTCGCGTTTCAGGCCTACGACCAGGACCGGCGCCACGCGGGCTCGTTGCTCGCCGGCGGGCTCGCCTACCGGCTCTTCATCTGGTTGGTCCCCGCGGCGCTCGTGACGGTGAGCGTCCTCGGGCTCATCGCCGATCTGTCGTCCAGGGACCCGGCAGAGCTGGCCGAGGACGCCGGCCTGGCCGCGGCGCTCGCGGCGACCATCGCCCGCGCGGTCGAAGAGACGGGGAGCGCGTCGATCATCCTGCTGCTGCTCGGACTTTGGGCGCTCATGTGGGCGGGAAAGTCGGTGGTGAAGGCGCTGCGACTGCTCTCGGGTGTCGCCTGGCAGATCCGACCGGAGCACCTGACACACTCTCTCCGGGTCTCGGTCGCGTTCTCGGGTCTGACGCTGGCGCTGGTGGCCCTGCCGGCCGCGCTCGGTCCGCTGTACTCGGGCCCGTTCATCGCGGACCTGCTCGTGTGGATCGTGACGCCGATCCTGCTCGCGCCGGCGTTCGCGTTGGGGTTCGCGTGGCTCCCCCACCCCGAGGGCCTTCGGTGGACCGCGTTCCTGCCCGGAGCGGCGCTGCTCGCGCTCGGGCTCCAGCTGATGCGGATCGCGACCTCCGTGTACTTCGTCGGCCGGTTGGAGCGGGTGAACGATCTCTATGGCGCGATCGGTCTTGCGACCGTCCTCATGGTCTGGCTGTTCCTGATCGGCCGCCTCGTCGTCGCGGCGATGGCGTTGAATGCCGAACGCTGGCGAGCGGCGACCGGGACTCAGGGCCAGGATGCATAGAGACAAGCATCGCGAGAGGCGACGGCCCGGCGCGAGGCTCGACACCTCCGCTCGCGGCCCCCGGGCTTCATCCGGAACGGATGAGGACGAGGGACCCGAGATGGCCGAGAGTGACCATTGTAGGCACGGAAGACCATCCGAGTCGGGGGGGATTGCGACGTGGATCTCGGCGAGTTCCTCTGGTCGATGCTCGCGTTCTTCTTCTGGTTCATGGTCGTCTGGATGGTCATCACGGTCTTCGGGGACATCTTCCGACGCGACGACGTGTCGGGGTGGGGGAAGGCCGGCTGGATCCTTCTCATCGTCGTGCTGCCGTTCCTCGGGATCCTGGTCTACGTGATCGCTCGGCCGCGGATGACCGAGCAGGACCGAAGGATCGCCTCGCGGATGCACGATCGGTCGCGTCGCTTGGCCGGCTATTCGGCGGCCGACGAGGTCGCCAAGCTCGCCTCGCTGCGCGACGCCGGGGAGCTCACCGCGGAGGAGTACGAG
>JBOGVL010000106.1:0-8677 GCA_050692535.1 Actinomycetota bacterium
GGCCTCCTCATTCCACAACCTGGTTCGGCGTTTGGCATATTTCGAGATCACGAGTTCGACCTCGATCGACGAGGAAACTCATCGGCCCGGCGGGGCGAGATGGATCGATGGAGCATCGGCTCTGGGCCGCGCTTCCAGACCGTCCACTTGGAGAACGACGATCCGTAGGGAAGTTACGGCGGATGGCGGATTGAGGGGTCGCGGGCGTCTGGTACCTCTGCTGAGCCCGTTGATCCGATGGATAACGACCCGCGGATCTTTCTAGGGATCTCCGCCGAGGGGGACGTCGACCCCGCGGTCGCGGTCGTCCGCGACGGCAGGGTTCTGGCGTGTTCGGAGGAGGAGCGGCACGTCCGGTTCAAGCACGCACCGGGCTTCTACCCGATCCGGGCACTCCGGTACTGCCTCGATGCCGCCGACATCGGCCTCGAGGACGTCGAGGCCGTCGCCGTCAACTGGAACCTGCCCGCCTACCGCGACGGGACCATGCGGGCCTTCTTCGAGGACATCCGTCAACGCTGGCAGGTGAACCCCCAGACGGTCGCCTGGCAGGAGGGATTGCTGGGGAGCTACAACCCCGAGGCGGCTCAGGCCTACCACGAGCGCCACTGGCGCCGAGCCTTCGGAGAGGTCAAGTTCCCGAGCCTGTACTCCCTCCCGCACCACTACACGCACGCCTTCCACGCGGCCATGCAATCGCCATTCGATCGCGCGGTGTGCCTTTCCATCGACGGCTCGGGCGATCAACACACCACGGTGGTCTGGCGGAAGGACGGCGATCGGCTCGAGCCGATCCGCGAGATCCTCATACCGCACTCGCTCGGCTGGATCTACGCAGCGTTTACCGAATACCTCGGCTTCGAGGCGTACGACGGCGAGTACAAGGTCATGGGGCTGGCTGCCTACGGTGGTCCTCGCGAGGAGTTGCGCGAGCAGCTCGACCGAATCGTCCGTCCCGCTCCGGACGGTATCGAGTTCCGGATCGATCCCCGGTAAGTCCACTACGGGCCGCACAGCTACTCCAATCGTTTCACCGACGACCTGCCGGAGCTGCTGGGGCATCCTCCTCGCCGGCCCGACGAGGAGATCACCGCGTGGCACCGCGATCTGGCCTACGCCGTCCAGGATGCCCTCGAGCGACACGTGGAGCGTCTGGTGGTGTGGGCGGTCGAGGCCACAGGGATCCGCCGGGTCTGCGTCGGCGGCGGCGTGGGGCTGAACGTCAAGATGAACAGCCGGTTGTTCCGGCATCCGGCCGTGGAGGACCTCTTCGTCCAACCGCTCTGCAGCGACAGCGGAGCCGTCGTCGGCGCCGCGCTCGCCGCCTGCTTCCAGCTCACCGGCGCCATCCCCGAGCGGGTGGACACGCTGGCCCTCGGGCCCGAGGAGACGAACGAGTCGATCGAGGCGGCGCTCGTGCAGGCCCATAACACGTACGAACGGCCCGCCGACATCTGCGAGGCGGTCGCGGACGAGCTGGCCCGGGGTCGGCTCGTCGGATGGTTCCAGGGGCGGATGGAGGCGGGCCCTCGTGCGCTCGGCCAGCGAAGCATCCTGGCCGATCCGCGGAACACCGACGTGCGAGACCGGGTGAACGCGATCGTCAAGTACCGCGAGGACTGGCGACCGTTCTGCCCCTCGATGACGGCCGAGGCCGCCCCTCGGTACTTCGACGGGTTCACCGACGCCCCGTTCATGATCCTTGCGTTCGGCGCCAACGAGTCCCTGAAGCGGGACGCGCCGGCCATCGTTCACCGCGACGGCTCGGTCCGCGCGCAGCTGGTGCACGAGCGGATCCTTCCGACCTATCACCGGCTGCTCCGCGCCTTCGAACGCAGAACGGGCGTCCCGGTCCTGCTCAACACCTCCTTCAACGTCAAGGGCGAGCCGATCGTCTGCCGCATCCAGGACGCGCTCCGCACCTTCTGGTCCACGGGCCTCGAGGTTCTGGCCGCCGGTGACTTCCTGATCTCCAAGCCACGATCGGGGACGGCGTGAGCGCTCGACCGGCCCGCATGCTCGTGGTCGCGCCGCATCCGGACGACGAGACCCTCGGTCCCGGCGGGACGATCGCCCGATTCACGCATGCGGGCGGAGAGGTCACCGTGCTGACGGTGACCGGCGATCTTCCGCCGGTGTACGCGCCCGGGGTCTGGGAGCAGACCGTCGAGGAGGCGCGTCTGGCCCACGCCGTCATCGGCGTCAAGAACTCGATCTTCATGGACAACCCCGCGGTGATGCTCGGGGAGATCCCCGTGCCGGAGCTCAACGACAAGGTCCTGCGGATCGTTCGGGAGGTCGCGCCGGACATCCTCCTCGTGCCCTTCTACGACCGGCACATCGATCATCGCCTCGTGTTCGAGACGGTGATGGTGGCCGCCCGACCGGTCGGGGTCGGGAGGCACCTCCGGATCGTCGCAGCCTACGAGACGCTCTCGGAGACCCACTGGAACGCACCGCACATCGAGCCGAGCTTCGCGCCGAACTGGTGCGTCGACATCTCGGACGAGATCGACGTGAAGCTCCAGGCGGTGCGGTGCTACCAGAGCGCTATCGACGGATCGCCGGAGGCCCGGTCGATCGAAGCCGTACGGGCACTGGCCCTGTTCCGCGGCAGCCAGGCCGGCATGGCGTTCGCGGAGGCCTTCCAGGTCATCCGGATGACCTCGCCACCAGAGACCCTCGCCTAGGTCGTGACCTCCACGTTGCCTGCGGCTCGGGGCCGGCCGTCGACTCGTCCGGGACTATCCTGTTCCGCGATGCGGGACGCGGCGGACGGGAAGGGTTCGAGGGACCGGGTAGTGTCGGCCGCCGCGAGTCGGTGGCCTCCGACGGCACTCACGGTCGTGCTGCTGGTCCTGGTGCTCGGCTCGGATGCGTTCGCAAAGGCGCCGGCGCGGCGACGGCGGACGCAACGAGAGCAAGGCGCCCCGGCGAGTGCCTTCGCCGCAGCCCGCGCATCCTCATCTGGTCGACGATCCGGCGATTGATAGCAGCCCAGCCGGTCCGGCGGCGCCGCCCGGCCCATCGCGACAGACGAGGTACGCATGACGCACGCTTCGCAACAATCGTGGATTCGGCTCGTCCGGTTTCTGGGAGAGGTCCGTCGAGAGCTGGCAGTCATCACGTAGCCGGCAAGGAAGGAGCTGATCGCCTACTCGATCGTCGTCCTCGTGGCGGTGGTGACGCTGGGGTCGCTCGTGTTCGGGCTCGACATCCTCTTCACCAGGATGGTCGCCAGGCTGTTCGCACTCTGAGCCGACGTGGGGATCGGGTCGGCCGGGAACCCCGGCGCGCCGGGACGGGTCTGGACTGTACATGCTCCGGGCTCGCGCGTGGTCGGCCGTCGCTGCGGTGCTCCTCGTCGCGGCCGCCTGCCGGCCGGGTGATTCCTCGGCACCCGGGCCCTCCGAGACGACGACGGCACCGACCCCGGCGGCACCGACCGTCTCGTCGTCCTCACCACCCTCCGACCCTGGTGGCGCCGGCGAGACACGTTGGCCGATCGAGCACGTGGTCTTCCTGATCAAGGAGAACAGGACCTTCGACAACCTGTTCGGCACGTTCCCCGGCGCGGACGGGGTCTCGTCCGGCTTCGACGACGGGGTGCGCAGGCCGCTCACGCCGGGGACCGACGGCAGCATCGGGTCCGAGGACATCCCCCACTGCTACACCTGCTCCCTCGAAGCATGGAACCACGGCGAGATGGACGGGTTCAACCAGGACGCGGTCTCGGATCGATGGGCCTACACGCAGCTCCACCGATCGCAGCTCCCGAACTACTGGCACTGGGCGAAGCGGTTCGTGTTGGCCGACAACTTCTTCTCCTCGGCGCAGGGTCCCTCCTTCCCCAACCACCTGTTCACGATCGCGGCGCAGTCGGGGGGCGCGCACGACAACCCACGGCGCTTCGGCCCCTTCCGGTCCAGCAACACGTTCGGCTGCGACGCGCCCGAGGGTCAGACCGTCACGATCGTCGACACCGAAGGGCACGAGAAGCAGGTCCAGCCGTGCTTCGACTTCCTAACCGAGGGCGACCTGCTCAGCCGGGCGGGACTCGACTGGGCCTCGTACGCGGCCGAGCCGGACCAGCTCGGCTACATCTGGTCGGCGTACTCGGCGGTCCGGCACATCCGTGAGACCGGGGAGTGGGCGCGGCACATCCTGCCGGTGGACGACCTGCTCGGCGACATCCGCGATGGCCGGCTCCCGCCCGTGACCTGGATCACGCCGCGCTACGAGGTCTCGGAGCACCCGCAATACAGCTTCTGCCTGGGCGAGAACTGGTCGACCAGCGTGATCAACGCGATCATGCGGAGCCCCATGTGGGAGCGGACCGCGATCTTCGTCACGTGGGACGACTACGGCGGCTTCTACGACCACGTCCCGCCGCGACAGGTCGACGGCTTCGGGTTCGGCATCCGGGTACCGCTCCTCGTGATCTCGCCCTACGCGCTGAAGGGCGAGATCGACCATCACCTGGGCGAGTTCTCGAGCGTGCTCCGTTTCATCGAGGACAACTGGGGCCTCGTGCAGCTCACCGATCGGGATCGCGACGCGACCAACCTGTCCTACGACTTCGACTTCAGCCAGCCGCCGCGGCCACCCGACCCCTTGCCGCTGCGGACCGACTGCTGAGCCGGCGCGACCTCCGACCGGGACCTCGCGTCGGTCAGCCGACCTGTTCCACCGAGACGTTGGCCGCGACCGGCTTGACGAGCGCCCGCAGCACCGGGACGGGGTCCTCCCCTTCCTCGCCGTACCAGAGGTAGGCCTCGCGCTTCTGGTCGCCGATCGACCAGAAGCTCTCGTCGTTGACCTCGGCGATCTTCGGGAAGCGGTAGCGCGCGAGCTGATCGTTGCCCTTGCGGACGATGAACGTCGCCCCTCCGGGCACGAAGGACGAACCGTCGTGACGCAGGTTCGCGCCGCTCTGGCCGTCGCCGCATCGGGCCTGGCCCTCCCGCCCCTCTCTCCCGTATCGATCGTTGATCTGGAGCGAGCCGGGCTCGTAGTGGGGCCCGACGACGATCTCGAAGTCGATGCGGAACTGGACGGCGCCGCCCCGGATGAACTCGGCCCACGCGCACGCGTAGCCGTAGCGGTCCCCGAAGTCCCAGCCCGGACCCTCCTGGAACCGGAGCACCTCGTACGTCTCGCGATCGTCGGTGATCTCGCGCAGGAAGATCTCGAAGAAGTTGTGCGAGTCGTTTGGATCCGGACCGGGAATGCTGGATGCCGGAAGCGTTGGGATGGCGAATGCGAACACCGCGGCGACCGTCGTGCCGATGAGTCGTCTCATGCGGGACCCCCAGGGCTCGATGACGAAGGTGCGTGTGTATCACAGCGAGTCCCCGGCGCGACGGACGGATGTGCCTTGGTCGACATTCTTAACCCGACGTGCCGCATTTTGATGCGCGGAGCGTGTACGCGTCCCCAGAGGTCGCGCGACGATGGTCCCGGTTTGCGCGCTTCCGGGATCGGGGTAGGACCGAGGCTCGAGCGGATCGGACACCGCGATTCGGTGAAAGGGAAAGGGGTGTTTGCGTATGTCCGTATCCCGCAAGGTCATCGGCGCCCTGCTGCTCTCGGGGGTGCTCGCCGTCTCGGCCGTGGCCCCGGCAGTCGCCGGGCACGGGCACAGCGGCAAGAAGGTGAAGTTCGTCACGCTCTCGGCGACGCTCGAGGGCGAGAACGAGATTCCGGGACCGGGTGACGCGGACGGCACCGGCGTCGCCGAGGTCAACGTGGCCGCCCGGAGCGGCGCGCTGTGCTTCGCCATCGCCGTGGAGGGCATCGGGCTCCCCGCGACCGCGGCGCACATCCACGTCGGAGCCGCCGGGGTCGCCGGCGACATCGTGGTGACGCTCGAGCCGCCCGAGGCATTCGGCAGCGGCACGACCGGCGTCTCCGCCGGCTGCCTGACCGGGCTGGACACGTCGCTGCTGAGGGCGATCGCGAGGAACCCGAGCGAGTACTACGTGAACGTGCATAACGCCGAGTTCCCCGCCGGAGCGGTCCGCGGGCAGCTCGCGGCCTGACGAAGGACGACCGATCGGAACCTACGAGGGGTCGCCCCGCCCGGGGGGCGACCCCTCGCGGTCTCCCGGCGAACCGGAGGCCAGCACGACCCCCTGCCACGCGCTCAGTTCGAGGAACTCGCGGACGGCCTCGCCGTCGCGGCGCCGATCCGTCGAGATCAGGACCGTGCCGTCGTCGACCGCGAGCCGGGCGGGCGCGTCGGATAGGTTCACCGCGATGACGATCCCGTCACCGCGGCGCCACGACCACACGTCGGGTGGTGACGGGAGGGACGCGTAGGCGCCGGCGCGAAGATCCGCCGTCCGCCGTCGAAGCGCGATCAGGTCCCGGCAGAGGTTCAGCGTCGAGTCGGGATCGGCGCGCTGGTCGGCCACGTTGCAGGTCGCGGCGTCCCCGAAGGGCAGCCACGGTCGGACGCCGGGGCTCGTGAATCCCGCCCCCGCGCCCCCGGTCCACTGCATCGGCGTCCGGCCGGGATCCCGGCCGGCCTCTGGGGACACGCGCAAGGCGACCGGATCCCTGAGCTCGTCCGGCGGGATCGCGACGTTCGGCATCCCGATCTCGTCGCCGTAGTAGAGGAACGGCGTCCCGCGCAGCGTGAGCAGGGCCATCAGCACGCAGCGGATCGCGTCCCGTCGCCCGTCGCACCATCGGCTGGGGAAGCGCGTGATGTCGTGATTGGACGCCGTCCAGACCGGGTGCGCGCGTGGCGCGAGCGCGACCTCGCTGGCCTCGACGTTGGCGCGGAGCGCCCCCGCGTCGAGCCCCGCGTGGACGAACGCGAAATTGAAGCACAGGTGAAGCTCGTCTTCCGCCCCGTAGTAGGTGGACAGACGCTGCAGGTCGTACACCCACGTCTCGCCGACGAGCACTCTCGGAGGATCGAACGCGTCCGCGATCCGGCGCCAGTCTCGGAAGACCTCGTGCACCTCGGGACGATGCATGTTGTAGACGAACTGCTGGGTGCGCGGCAGCACCTCCCACGGGTCGGGCTCGAGCATCGGGGGGTTGTCGCGCAACCCTCGATCCTTGATCAGGCCGTGGGCGACGTCGATCCGGAAGCCATCGATCCCGCGGTCGAACCAGAAGCGGAGGATGTCGTCGAACTCCCGGCGCACGTCCTCGCTCCACCAGTTGAGGTCCGGCTGCTCGGGCAGGAAGTTGTGGAGGTAGTACTGCCCCGTCGACGCGTCGAGCTCCCAGGCGGAATCTCCGAACGTGGACTCCCAGTTGTTCGGCGGCGATCCGTCAGGCCGCGGATCGGCCCACACGTACCGGTCGCGGCGGGCCGAGTCCGGGGCGGTCCGCGCGTCCACGAACCAGGGATGGACGTCGCTGGTGTGGTTGGGGACGAGGTCGAGCAGGATGCGGATCCCGCGGGCCCGGGCCTCGGCCACCAAGCGCGCGAGCGTCTCGAGGTCCCCGAGCTCGGGCGCGACCTCGCGGTAGTCGGCGACGTCGTACCCCCAGTCGCGGTTGGGAGAGGGCGTGATCGGAGACAGCCACAGGCCGTCGACGCCGAGCCACTCGAGGTGATCGAGGTGATCGATGACGCCCCCGAGGTCCCCGATCCCGTCGCCGTCGGAGTCGGCGAAGGAACGGACGTAGATCTGGTACAGGACGCCCTCGCGCCACCAGGGGTGATCGGTCGTCGGCCCGGGCACGGGCGAGAGTATCCCGTGCCCGGGCCGGAACGGCCTACTCGCAGCCGCGCTCCGTTTCGTTCCCGCGACCGCCGCACTTGTCCCGTCCCCCGCCGCCGGAGAACCGGTCCTTTCCCGACCCGCCCTTCAGCACGTCGCGGCCGCCCGAGCCCTTCAGGACGTCGCCACCGCTCCCGCCGACCAGCTTGTCGTTCCCGCCGCCGCCCGAGAGCAGGTCGTTGCCCTTCCCACCGTTCAGGGTGTCCTTTCCTCCCATGCCGACGAGCTTGTCGTTGCCGCCGAGCCCGCAGATGACGTCCCTCCCGTTAGTGCCCTGCAGGACGTCGTCACCCGTGGTCCCGGTGACCGTGCAGGAGCCGGGGAGCGGAAGGCCATTCTCCTGAACCGTCGTCGACACCGACGCCTGGTTGTCCAGCAAGTCGGGGTCGAGCGTCGTGCTCGCGATCACCCCGGCGTTCGAGACGACGCCCGTGCCGACGGGCACGACGCGGACGGTGACCGTGGCGCTCGAACCGTTCTGGATCGTGCCCAGGTCGCAGGTGACGATCGTCGAGCCGGTGCAGGTCCCCTGGCCGGTGGTCGCGGACACGAAGGTCGCTCCCGTGGGCGGCGTGTCGACGAGCGTGACGGTGTCCGCCGGGTCGGGGCCGTGGTTGGTGGCCGTGATCGTGTAGACGAGCTCGAGCCCGACGACACCGGGATCCGGCGATGCGCTCATGGCGAGAGCGACGTCCGCGGTGCCCCCCGGACCACCACCGCCACCGCCGCCGACGGGGACGATGTCGATCGCCGTCGTGGTGACGTTGTTCGCCAGGTTCAGGTCGAGGAGCGCGACCACCGCGGCGGTGTTGATCACCTGCCCCTCGGCGAGGGCGGTCGCCGTGATCGTGATCGTCGCCGACTGTCCCGGCGACAAGGTGCCGAGCGAGCACACGAGCGCGGGAGCGCCCGAGCACGAGCCGAGACTCGAG
>JBOGVL010000107.1:0-8646 GCA_050692535.1 Actinomycetota bacterium
CGCAAGAGCTGGGACCTCGACTCCGTCTCGACGCCGATGGTCACCGCCCTGGGCGACATGGCGACGATCCCCTCGCTGCTCCTCGCTTCCTTCCTGCTCGAGGCGCCGGCCGCGAACGCCGTCGCCTCGACGTTGCTCGTGGCGGTCGCCCTGTACGCGGCCGCCCGCTCCTACACGACCGACGTCCCCGGGGTCCGGCGGATCGCGATCGAGATGACACCGGTGATCCTGCTCACGCCGATCCTCGACATCCTGGCCGGCGGCCTGCTCCAGAGCCACGAAGTCCAGCTGTTCGCGTTCCCGGCCGTGCTCGCGATCGTTCCGCCCTTCATTTCCCAAGCCGGCGCGCTCGGCGGGATCTTCTCCTCGCGGGTCTCGTCGAAGCTGCACCTCGGCGTCATCGAGCCGAGGACGTGGCCGGAGCTCCCGGCCCTCGTCGACGCGGCGCTGGTCGCCGGCGCCGGCGTGGTCGTCTTCACGTTCATCGGCGCCGCGGCGTACGGGCTCGCCGTGCTCACGAATCTCGACACCCCCGGCGCGTGGCCGATGATCGGCGGGACGCTGCTCGCCGGCGCGATGACGATCCCGCTCACCCTCGTCGTGAGCTACGAGATCGCGATCTTCACGTCGCGCTTCGGCCTGGACCCCGACAATCACGGCGTGCCGATCATCACGAGCGTGATGGACCTCTCCGGCGTCGCGGCGTTCCTGGTGGCCATGACCGTGGTCGGCGTGACGGGTGGCTGAGGTCGCGCTCCGGCGCCGAGCCGCGAGCCTGTGGAGCTACTGGCGGGCCGAGCGCCGGACCCGTCGTCAGGGCTTCGTCGCGCTCGTCCTGTCCACGCTCGCCTCGTTCCTGGCGGGGCTCACTCTCGGCGCGATGACCGGGACGCTCGAGGAGTTGCCGGCCCTGTTCATCCTCATCCCGGCGTCGGTGGGCATGCGCGGCGTGATCTCGGGCGCGACCGGCGCGAGGCTCGGGACGAGTATCGCCGCAGGGATGTTCGACGTGTCGTGGCGACGCGGGGGCGTCCTCCGGCGGAACACGGTCGCCGGACTGGTGCTCACGCTCGCCTCGTCGATCTACATCGCCGCGCTCGCCAGGCTGGCGGCGCTCGTGTTCGGCGAGCCGTCGATCCCGCTCCCCGACCTGGTGACGATCTCCGTGGTCGGGGGCACGATCGGCGCCGTCCTCGTGCTCTTCGCGACGATCGCCATCGCGGTCGTCTCCTTCCGTCGCGGCTATGACCTGGACGCCGTCGGCACCCCGTTGATCACGGCGGTCGGCGACATGGTGACCCTCCCGGCGCTGCTCCTCGCCACCCTCCTCGTGCGCTCGGAGGTCGTCGCCGACGTCACGGCGGTCATCTGCCTCCTGGCCGCGGGGATCGGGATCGCGGCGGGCGTCCGGGTCGAGCCGTCGATCCGCCGGATGCTCGTCGAGATGACGGGCGTCCTGATCGTCGTGCCGATCCTGGACGTCCTGGCCGGGACGTTGCTCGAATCGCAGTCCGAACGCTTCTTCCGGTACCCGGGGCTACTGATCCTGATCCCGCCGCTGATCTCGCAGGCGGGCGCGCTGGCCGGCATCCTGTCGTCTCGCCTCTCGTCGAAGCTGCAACTCGGCGTGATCACGCCCAGAGGCGTCCCGGAGGCGCCCGCCCTCGTGGACGGCGCGCTCGTCGTCGGGTTCGGGTTCTCGATCTTCCTGTTCATCGGGGCGATGGGGTTCGGGCTCGCGGAGCTCGTCGGCGAGGCGACGCCGGGGGCCACGACGACCGTCTGGGGTACGGTCCTGACCGGCCTGATCCTGCTGCCGATCATTCTGGTGCTCGGCTACTACCTCGCCGTGGGGACGACGCGGTTCGGGCTCGACCCCGACAACCACAGCGTCCCGCTCGGCACCGGCGTCATGGACCTCACCGGCGTCGTCGCCTTCGTGTCGGCTATGGCAGTATCGGGGGTGAGCTTGCATGGATGAACAACCGAAGAGCGTCAAGGACCTGCTCGTCGAGGCCAAGGACGCCTCCGAGCTGATGGTCGACCTGGCGTACGCGGCCGTCTTCTTCGACGAGGCCAAGCTCGCGCGCGAGGTCGAGCGCCTCGAGGAGCGGATGAACGAGCACCTCCGGCGCCTCCGGATGATGGCCATGCTCGCCGCCCGCTCCCCGGAGGACGCCGAGGGGATGGCCGGCGTCCTGTGGATCGCCGACGCCGTCGAGCAGATCGGCGACGCGGCCTCGGACATCGGTCGCGTGGTCGAAGCCAAGCTCGGCATCCCCGACGCGCTCCGCCGCGACCTCCGCCACGCCGACGAGATGACCGCCCGAGTGAAGATCCGTGAGGGATCGGCGGTCACCGGCCGGTCGCTCCGAGACCTGTCGCTGCCGACCGAGACCGGGATGTGGGTCATGGCGATCCGGAGCGGCATCGACTGGCAGTTCGACCCCGGCCCGGAGGACGTGCTCTCGGAGGGGGACGTCCTGCTCGTGCGCGGGCCCGAGGAGGGCGTGAACCTCGTCCGGGTGCTCGCCGGCGCCCCGCCGTTGCCGGAACCGCCCGAGGACGACTTCCCCCCGCTGTCCGAGCTCGACCGCGCGGTGGACCTGCTGATCGAGCTGAAAGACCTCTCGGAGGCCGCCGTGGGCCTCGCCTACTCCACGCTCCTGTTCAACAACCGCTCGCTCGCGGCTCAGGTCGGCGCGCTGGAGGAGCGGAGCGACATCCTCCACGACGAGCTCGAGTCGTGGGTGCTGCGCTCGGCGCCGGAGGCTCGCGATCCCGACGAGCTCCGCGGGCTCCTCCGGCTGGCGAGCGCCAGCGAGTCGATGTGCGACGCCGCCCGCGACATGACCTGGTACGTGGAGCGCGGCGAGCCGCTCCACCCGGTCGTGCAGATGGCACTCGAGGAGACCGAGGAGACCAGCGCGGAGACCCTGGTCGAGCCCGGCGCCCCCGCCGACGGCCGGACCCTGAAGGACCTGCGGGTGGAGACCGAGACGGGGATGTTCGTCCTGGCCGTCCAGCGAGGGCAGCGGTGGATCTACCGGCCGCGGGGGCCGTTCCAGGTCCGCGCCGGCGACCGCCTGATCGCGGTCGGCCCGGAGGAGGGCGCGGAGGAGCTCGAACGGCTCTGCCGCGTCTCCGCCCCGGCGCTCGACGGCTGACACCGGGCCGGGTCCTTGCGCCGGCTCGCGGCCGGTCCTAGCCTCGCAGCGTGGACGCGTTCGTGTACGTGCGCGCCCGTCCGGGGCACGTCGAGAACGTCCTCGCGCAGCTCCAGGCCGCGAAGGGCGTCCGGCATGCCGTCACCGTGGTCGGCGACTGGGACGTCCTCGCGGCGGTCCACGGCCCCGATCTGGTCAGCATCGCCACCGACGTGATCCGGTTCGTGCACCGGATCGACGGCGTCGAGCGGACCCTCACGACGCCCGTCGTCCCGGCCCACGTGACCGGGGTCGCGGGCAGCGGACTCGGCCTGACCGCACCGATGCAGCGGCCCGGCGACGCCTGCTACGTCCGGATCCGAACCACGGCAGGAAGGACGGCCCACGTCTTCGAGGTGCTCGCGGAGATGGACGAGGTCGCGGGCGTCGCGCTCGTCGCCGGCGACGAGGACATCCTCGCGGAGATCCCGTTCGGCTGGGAGGAGTCGGCGAGGGTCGTCCTCGAGCAGATCCAGGGCATCGAGGGTGTGCGGTCCACCAACACGCTCGTCGCGATCCCGCACCTCCCGCTGGAGGACGAGGACCGCGACCAGTTCTCGGCCTGGAGCTGAGACCCGCGACCGGCGGTCGCGCTCCGGACGCTACACGCGCACGTCGGAGAAGCGGAGGTGCTCCTCCGTGTGGCGCACCTCCTCGACCTGGGTGGCGCCGAGCGACGCGAGCCACGCGAGCATCCGGTCGACAAGCCACTCGGGCGCGCTCGCGCCGGAGGTGAGGCCCACGACCTCGATGCCGTCCAGCCACGCCGGATCGACCTCCGTCTCGTCGTCGACCAGCGCCGCGCGCGTGCCGGCCTCGCGGGCGACCTCGGCCAGCCGCTTCGAGTTCGACGAGTTGGCCGAGCCGATGACGAGGACGAGGTCGGAGCGCCGCGCGATCTCCTTCACGGCATCCTGGCGATTCTGCGTCGCGTAGCAGATGTCCTCGCGTGGCGGGCCCTGGATCGTCGGGAAGCGCTCGCGGAGCACGGCGATGATCTGGTTGGTCTCGTCGACGGACAGCGTGGTCTGGGTCAGGTACGACAGATTCGAGGGATCCGGGACCTGTACGGTCCTCGCGCCCTCGACGTCCTGCACGAGCACGGTCCGCTCCGGCGCCTGGCCCGTGGTGCCGACGACCTCCTCGTGGCCGGCGTGCCCGATCAGCACGATCGTCCGGTCATCGGCGGCGAACCGCCGGGCCTCCAGGTGCACCTTGGTCACCAGCGGGCAGGTCGCGTCGAGAACGGTCAGCCCTCTCGCCTTCCCGTTCGCGTAGACGTCCGGGGCCACGCCGTGGGCGGAGAGCACGACCACCGCCCCCTCGGGGACCTCGGACTCCTCCTCGACGAACACGGCGCCCTTGTCCTCCAGATTGTGGACGACGTGGGCGTTGTGGACGATCTGCTTGCGGACGTACACGGGGGCGCCGTGCACCTCGAGGGCGCGCTCGACCGCGTCGACGGCGCGCTCGACGCCGGCGCAGTAGCCGCGCGGGGCGGCGACCAGGACCTTGGTGGGCACGCACCCATCGTAGCGGCGCCCGGGCGAGGCGCCCGGCCCGCTCGGACCCGTCGGGCGACGTGACCGGCGGTCAGGTTCGTTGCGCCGGAACACTTTGTCGATCGTCGGTGGCGGTTGCTAGGGTCGATGCGACGCGAACGGGCGTTCGGCCCGATCCTCCCTCCCTCTCCACGCCTCTTCCTCCACGCCCGGTGATGGATGACGCGCGGCCGGGGACGGGAGCGGGCCGAGCCAACCGTTCGCGTCGCCGGTCGAGAGGCAACCGACGACGAGGGAGGTGAACGGGCACCCACGACCGACCGCGGGCCGGGCCGACGTGCCCGCTCGGACGGCACGGACCCGGCGGCCAGCCGGCGTCCACCGCGGGGGTGAGATCCATCATGGTTGGACACCGCCGGATCCGCCGCGCACTCGTCGCGGCGTTCACGACGGCGGCACTCCTGCTCTCCGGCACGGCCGGGAGCGCGAGCGCCGCGGCAGCGGTCTCCACGAAGATCTGCGACTACGAGTGGCAGAAGGGGACCTGGCACATCAAGCAGCTGATCAGGTGCGCGGCGCGGTTCTGGAACAGCCCCGGTACGCCGGAGCAGGCCGTCGCGGTCGCGCACTGCGAGTCCCAACTCGAGCCCGAGGCGTACAACGCGAACGGGTATGCCGGGCTCTACCAGCAGGCCACCCGGTACTGGCCGGGCCGGGCCGACCGCTGGGGGCAACCCGGCCGGTCGGTCTTCAACGGACGCGCGAACATCATCGTGTCGGTTCGGATGGCGGCCGCAGCCGGATCGTGGAGCGCATGGGCGGGATGCGGCTGACGGGATGCGGGGCCGCAACGGGCCCGGCGTCTAGCGGACCGGACCGCCCGGGCGGGGCCGCCCCATCACGGCGCCCCGGACCTCCTCCAGCGAGGTCGCGACGACGCTCGCCCCGGGCAGGTCCCGGTCCGCGATCACCCGGAGGGCCGGATACGCCTCGAGCGCCGTCCGGACGAACTCCTCGAACGCCCCGAACGCCACGACGACGTGCGGCCGCTCCTCGTGCAGCTGGCGGAGCGCCTCCTCGTCGGCCGTGGCGCCGGTCGTGAGCTCCCATTCCGCCGACACCGTCGCAGCCTTCAGCGCGGCGAGAGCTTCCCCGTCCTCCGCGAGGCAGAGCACCTTCAGCGCGCGGCACACGGTCAGAGCCACTCGCGGCGTTTGAACACGCGGTAGAGCACGAACGCGGTCGCGCCCATCACACCCAGCGCGAGCGGGTAGCCGTACTTCCAGTCGAGCTCGGGCATGTGCTCGAAGTTCATCCCGTAGATGCCGGCGATGAGCGTCGGGAGCAGGATGATCGCCGCCCAGCCCGACAGCTGTTTCACCACGACGTTGAGGCGGTTCGATTCCTGCACGAGCCTCGCCTCCAGCGCCGAGCTGAGGATCTCGCGGATGTTGTCGATCAGCTCGACCGTCCGGATCACGTGATCCTGGACGTCGCGGTAGTACGGCATGAGCGGCGCCGTCGCGATGTCGCCGTGCTCGGCGAGCACGTCCAGCACCTCGCGCATCGGCGCGACCGCTCGACGGAACCGCACCACGCGGCGCTTCATCCGGAACACGTCCTCCTGCAGGCGCTCGTCCGCCTCGGCCCGGAACACCCGCTCCTCGAGGTCGTCCGACAGGTCCTCGAGCCGGTCGACCACGTCGAGGTAGTCGTCGACGACCTCGTCGAGGAGCAGGTAGAGATGGAACCCGATGCCCTCCTTGACGATGCTGGCGTCGCGGCCGGCACGCTCGATCGCCTTCGGGAACTCGAGGAGCGGCTGGCGCCGGATGGTGAGCAGGTAGTACCTCTGCCCCGCGAACAGGTGGAGCTCGGAGTCGATCAGCTCGTCCGCCTGCCCGATCGTGACGCCGTGCATCACGACGAAGACGTAGTCGGGATAGAACTCTACCTTGGAACGCTGCCCCCAGCGGCGGCTGTCCTCGACCGAGAGCTCGTGCAGGCCGAGCGTCCGCTGGAGCAGCGCGAGCTCCTCGTCCGACGGCTCGACGACGTCGATCCATATGCGATGCTCGCCGGATGCGCGACACGCCTCCACATCCTGGGGGTCGAACGGCGACTCCGCCTCGAGCACGCCGTCGCGGTAGATCCGGCTGGTGATCACGACCGGCCGAGCCTACCGGCTGCGAACATGTGTGGGATGGAGCTCGAACCGCTGCTTCGATTCTGGCGCGCACAGGACGACCTCTTCGACCGGGTCGACCCGGCGTGGTGGGGTGCCGTCGTCTCCGATCGCCGCTACCCGGACGTGCAGGAACCCAACTACGCGAGGATCGAGACGCGGCAACCGGTGCGGCTCGCGGAGATCGAGGAGCTGCTGCTGCCCTCGATGGACCGGAGCCGCAGCAGCCGGGCCCACGTGGTGATCTTCCATCCCGAGGAGCAGACGGACCTGATCGTCGAGGCCAGCACCCGAGGGGAGCGCATCTCCTGGGACCTCGTGATGGAGCACGACGGCGCCGCGCTCGACGGCGAGGGAGAGGTCCGCGAGCTCCGGGATCTCAGCGACGCGTTCTGGTCGGCGCACCGGGCCTCGCTCGCGTGGTTCGACATCGTCGAGGACGAGGCCTCGACCAGCTCGGGACCATCGAGCGCGAGGTGCTGCTCCCGGCGGGCCGGCGGTGGTTCGCCGTGTCGGGGTCCGGCGGGATCGAGGCCCTCGCGGCGTTGCTCGTGCTCGAAGGGGTCGGCTATCTCGATCACGTCGTGACGTTCCCGGCGGCGCGCCGCCGGGGGCACGCGAGCGCGCTCACCCGGCGCGCCGTGACCGAGGCCCGCGCGGCCGGGGCGGAGCGGACCTACCTGCTCGCGGAGCCGGACGGCGTCGCCGTCCCGATGTACGAGCGGCTCGGGTTCTCGCGGGTGACCCAGATCGCGAGCTGGATCTCGGACCGAGCCCCGCGGGGCGATCCCGTCCGCGGCCGCGCCTAACCCGCCGAGCGCTCGGGCTCGAGGGCCTCCACCTCGGCATCGCGGTCCAGGGCGCGCTCGAGCAGCGAGACCGACAGCCGGGCCTCCGCGACCGCCGCGTCCGGGTTCGCGGAGCCCTCCACCCGGATGCGAAGCCGCCCGTCCCGTTCCTTCACCGAGACGTCGAGCCCCTCCGTCTCGGGACCGCGGGCGATCGCGTGGGCGACGCGAAAGATGCCGCTGAGGGCGATGCACGCGTCGCGCTCGGCGTCGGACAGCGCCGCGAACGGCGCGTAGACGGGTCTCGGATCCTTGCCGCGCTGGAAGCGGACGATCGAGGCGATCGCGGCGACCTCGTGAGGCGAGAACCCGCGAAGCCCCGCGTGCTCGACGAGGTACGCCCCGTGCTTGTGGAAGCGCGCCGGCGAGATCGCGGTCCCGATCTCGTGGAGCCACGCGGCGTGTTCCAGCCACGAACGTTCGGGCGCGTCGAGGCCGTGGATGGAGCGCGTCTGGTCGAACAGCCGCGTCGCGATCCGCACGACGTGGCCGGCGTGGGCGGGATCCTCGCCCCACCCGCGCACGAGGCGCTCGACCGATCGGCGACGAAGGTCGACCGGGGCGGGAGGGGGCCGGTCGGCGAGCCCGAGGGCATCCAGGACCGCGCCCTCACGGAGCCCCCATTCGGAGTGGATCAGTTCGGTCGCTCCGAACGCGCCCGCCGCGGCGGTGAGGATCCAGCCACCCGCGGGGAGCAGCTCGGCCCGCCGTTCGTCGATGCCGGGGAGACGAAGCCGCTCGGCCAGCGAGAGGCCGGCGAGCTCGCGCGTCAGCTCACGGAGCTCGTCGAGCGGCACGACGAACTGGTTGAGGGACGCGGGCGGCGACGACCACCGTCGCGCCGCGATCAGCCGCGCGAGCGCGCCGGCCGTGCCGCCGCTCGCGATGCATCGCTGGGGCCCGGC
>JBOGVL010000108.1:0-8619 GCA_050692535.1 Actinomycetota bacterium
GAGCGCACCCCGCTCGCCGACGTGGAGCGCCGTCCCCCCGTACTCCCGCTGCCCGGTCGCCTCGACCTCGCCGCCGAGCGCCCGGGCCATGAGCTGGTGCCCGTAGCAGATGCCCAGGACGGGCACGCCGAGCTCGAACAGGCCCGGGTCCACCGACGGCGCCCCCTCCTCGTACACCGAGGCCGGCCCGCCGGAGAGCACGATTCCGGCGGGTCGACGAGCTGCGAGCTCGCCCGCCGAGAGGTCGTACGGCACGATCTCCGAGTAGACGTGGCACTCGCGGATCCGACGCGCAATGAGCTGCGCGTACTGCGCCCCAAGATCGACGACGAGGACGGGGCGCTCGGTCGCCGACACGGGCGGCCTAGCGCCCCATCCCGACGCGCTGCGCCGTCTGATAGGTCTTGCCCTCGGTCTTGATCGCGGGCGCGACCACCAGCTCCGCCTTCTGGAACTCCCGGATCGTGGCGTATCCCGTCGTCGCCATGGACGTCGCGAGCGCGCCGAACAGGTTGAACGTCCCGTCGTTCTCGTGCGCCGGGCCGACGAGGATCTCCTCCAGCGAGCCGACCTGCTGCGTCTTGACCCTCGCTCCGCGCGGGAGCGACGGATGGAAGGTCGCCATCCCCCAGTGGTAGCCGCGGCCGGGTGCCTCGTACGCGCGGGTGAGCGGGGAACCGATCATGACCGCGTCCGCGCCGCACGCGATCGCCTTCGCGATGTCGCCGCCCGTCCGCATCCCGCCGTCGGCGATCACGTGGCAGTAGCGGCCGGACTCGCGCAGGTGCTCCATCCGGGCGGCGGCCGCGTCGGCGATCGCCGTGGCCTGGGGGACGCCGACCCCGAGCACGCCGCGGGTGGTACAGGCGTTGCCCGGGCCGACGCCGACCAGCACGCCCACGGCCCCCGTCCGCATGAGATGCAGCGCGGTCGTGTACGAGGCGCAACCGCCGACGATCACCGGCAGGTCGAACGTGCGGATGAACTCCTTCAGGTTCAGCGGCTGGCTGTGCGTCGAGACGTGTTCGGCCGAGACCACGGTGCCCTGGATGACGAGGACGTCGAGGCCCGCCTCCACGACGAGCTTCGCGTACCGCTCGACGCGTTGGGGCGTGAGCGAGGCGCAGCTCGTGACGCCGGCCTGCTTGATCTCGCGGATCCGGCGCTCGATCAGGTCGTCCCGAAGCGGCTCCCGGTACAGCTCCTGCATCCTGCCCGTGGCCTTCTCGTCGGGGAGCGAGGCGATCTCCTCGTAGACGGGGTCGGGATCCTCGTACCGGGCCCACAGACCCTCGAGGTTGAGGCACGCCAGGCCTCCGAGCCCGCCGACGTGGATCGCGGTCGCCGGGGAGACCGCGGCGTCCATGGCGCTCGCCATCATGGGGAGGCCGAACGTGTACGCGTCGACCTCCCACGACACGTCGACGTCGTCGGGGTCCCGCGTCCGCCGGGACGGCACGATCGCGACCTCGTCGAACCCGTAGGCGCGGCGGGCGGCCTTGCCCTTGCCGATCTCGATCTCCATGGCTCCTACCTCGCTCGCTCGGCGTCCCACAACGCAGAGCGCCCACCCGGGCGGGGCGGGCGCGTCCGTTCCAGCATGCAGGCAAGCTATCATGCGGGTCCGGCCCGATCGGGGCCCGGGCTCCGAGGTGGCGGGAGGCGACGACCGACAGGCGCGGTAGGCCACCCGGCGGATTGAACCTATCCACCGCGGCCGGAACAATTCGGACCGGAACCGCTGCGAACACGAAGGAGACCGGATGGACGCTCCGAGGCTGAAGCGCAGCCTGTTCGGCTACTCCCGCAAAGGCGTTCGTGTGCTGCTGACTGAACGCGAGGCGATGGCCATCAAGGCCACGCGGGACGCTCGGGAGGCCGAGACCAGGGTCGAGGAGCTGCGGGCCGAGCTCGAGGCGTCACGCCGCGAGTCGGCCGAGCTTCAGACCCGCACGCGGGACCTCGACGCGCAGCTCAGGGAGTCCACGGCGCGGTTCCGGGTGCTCGACCAGTCCAGCTCCCCCTCGACCAGCGAGGGGCTGACGGACGTCCTGCAGGCGGCGGAGCGGGCGCTCGGACGGCTCACCAAGACCGCCCGGCGCAACGCCGAGCAGGAGCTCGGCGAGACCGAGCGCGAGCGCGACGGCATCCGCGAGGAGATCGATCGGCTCACCGCCTGGCGCTCACGGGTGGCGCCGCTGTCCGAGTCGGTCCCCGAGTCGATCGAGGAGGTCCGCCGGGAGGCTTCGGCGATGGCCGGGCGGCTCCGGGAGGCGCTGGGGCCGGTCACGGACGCGATGGACGTGCTCGCCGCGCGCCTTTCCGAATTGGCCGAGGTCCAACCCGCCCCCGTCGAGACGAAGGGCGAGATCATCCGGCTCGAGGACGAGGCGCCTCAGGCGGAGGTGCCGCCCGCACCCCAGCCCGATCCCTCGGTCTGGGCCGCCGAACCTCGCGCCTCCTCCAACACCGGCTAGCGGCCGTTCTCGGTTGCACTGGTCGGCCCGGCCGCGCACACTGGAGCCGATGAGGCCGCCCTTCACCTGACGCTGATCGTCCCGAGCCCGCGGTCCTCCTTGGGCGCGGGCCCCTCCGGGGCCCCCCCGACCGACGGATCCTAGGAACGCGTCGTGAGGAGGACCACGTGACCACGATCAGACAGATCCGGCCCGCCGAGGCCGGCGCGGTGACCGACCTGTATCTGGACTTGTGCCGTTCGCTCTCCGAGCGCGACGACGACTGGGGCGTTCCCGATCGAGACCCGATCTTTCGCTGGATCGTCCGGACCACCGAGACGGACGAAGCCGTGTGCCTCGTGCCCGAGATCGACGGCGAGATCGCCGGCTACCTGCTCGCCTCGGTGAGCGGGCACCCCGCGATGCCGGGGATCCTCGGCGAGCTCGAGGAGCTCCACGTGCGCCCCGGGCCCGACGCGGACGCGGACGCGGTCAAGCGGGAGCTCGTCGAGGCCGGGGTCGCGTGGGCGCGAGCGCGCGACGCGCGGGTCATCCGGGGGACGGTCGGCATCGACGCCCCGTGGACGGCCGAGGAGCTCGGCTTCTGGGCCTCGCTCGGCTTCGACAACGACACGACGGAGGTCAAGCGCTACTACGAGGACGGGTGCGCCTGAGGCGAGCTCAGCGTCCTTCCGCCACGTGGCCGGTCTCGGTGATCCGGAGGTCGGTCATGCCCGAGTGCCTCCGCTCTCCCTCGACCATGATCGACGCGTCCTCCAGATAGCCGAGCCGCACGAGCGTGTCGAGCACGTGCTGGAGCGACTCGACCGGCTCCTCGTCCATCGTGTCGATCATCAGCTCGGGATCCTCGGGCGCCTCGTACGGGTCATCGACCCCGGTGAACCCCTTGATCTCGCCCGCCAACGCCTTCTTGTACAGACCCTTCGGGTCGCGGTTGGTCGCGAGCTCCTCGATCGTCGCATGCACGTGGACCTCGACGAAGTCGCCGACCCTCGCGCGGACCTGGTCGCGCGTCTCCTTGTAGGGGCTGATCGGGCAGCAGATCGTCGCGACCCCGTTGCGAGTGAGCAGCTCGGCGACGAAGCCGATCCGCAAGATGTTGGTGTCCCGATCCTCCTTGCTGAACCCGAGGCCCTTGCTCAGGTTCTGGCGAACGACGTCCCCGTCCAGGATCTCCGTCCTGAGTCCCCGGGCCTGGAACTCGTGGTACAGCATCTCGGCGATCGTCGACTTGCCCGATCCCGACAGGCCCGTGAACCAGACGGTGAATCCCTTCTGCGCCGGATGGTGCGTCACAGGAAGCTCCTTCCCACGGCGCCCTCGGGCGCCTCGATCCCGTACAGGCTCATGATCGACGGGCCGACGTCGACGAGGCTCAGCCCCGGCACCTCGCCCGTGCGCTGGCCGGGAAGCCCGGCCATCGCGAACACGCCGGTGCGATCGTGGTTGGCGCCGTCGGGGCCGGTGTCGTTCTCGTAGGTGTAGATGCTTCGATTGCCCACCGATCCGACCGAGCGCCACTCGAGGTCGCCGAAGTAGACGATGAGGTCGGGCGCGACCCCGCGGACCTCGGGGTACACGTCCTGCGGCTTCATGACCTTGGTGCCGAGCGGCCGCCCGTCCGGCCCGGGCGCGGCCTCGAGGTTGGCGATGAGCTCGTCCCGCACCTCCTCGTATCGGGAGGGATCGACGATGCCCTGGGGCTCGCGGCCTTTCACGTTCAGGAACAGGCGGCCGTAGTACCCGCCGTCTCCCCACGCGACCGTCTGACTCCAGTCGATGGCCGCGTCCTTGACCGGGATGACCGCCGACGGCTGGGCCGCGAGGGTCAGGTAGCCCTCCTGGATCAGCCAGTCGTTGAAGCACAGACCGCCCATCATGGGCCGCGCGCCGTGGTCGCTCATCACCATGACGACGGCGTCGTCCGGCAGGACGTCGAGGAGGGAGCCGACCTGCTGGTCGAGGAAGCGGTAGTAGTCCTGGAACGCGCTCTCGTACTTGTTGCCCGGCTCGTACAGTGGATGACGAGGATCCCAGTGCTGCCAGAAGACGTGGTGGAGCCGATCCGGCGCGATCTCGCAGAGCATGAAGAAGTCCCACGGCTTCTCCGTCGCGAGCTTGCGCCCGACGCGGAACCGGCGTTCGGTCATCTTGAACACCTGATCGAGGGCGACGTCGTAGCCGGCGCGGCGGAAGTCGGGGATGTCGAAGATGTAGTCGTTCCCCTCTCCCAGCTCCCCCACGATCTCGGTCTCCAGCTCCGCCGGGAACGCCCACGACTTCGCGGACGGGGGCGTCAGGAAACACCCGACCCGCCATCCGGGGAACGCCTTCGGGGGTGGGAAGGACGGCGGAACTCCGATGAGCAGTGAACGCAGGCCCCGCGTCGCGATGGCGTCCCAGACCGCTGGCTCCTTGATGGCGTCGGCGGTCGCGATCGACAGGCCGTCGTACGTTGTGTCCTTGCGATTGCGGAATCCGTAGATTCCGAGCTGGCCCGGCGTCTTGCCGGTCATCGCGCAGGCCCAGGCCGGGACCGTGATCGGCGGCGTGATGCTCGCCAGGTCGCCCCACATTCCGCGGGCCATCAGGCCATGGATGTTGGGCGTCTCGGCGGCGAAGTCGCGGAAGAGGAGCTGGGGAGTCCCGCAGTCCAGCCCGATCACCGCGACCCGAGGCGTGTCGGTCATGCGAGGCCCCTCATGCGTCGGTCGTCACGAAGCGGGAGCCTCGCGGGCTCCCGGGAGCATGCTACCAACGGCCTTCGGCCGCCCGACCTGGGCGAATGCGTGGCTCGCAGCTCAGCAGCTCGTGAGGCGGTTGGTCCCGGGACCGCCGAGGCACCGGTCCTTCCCGGCGCCGCCGTTCAGGTCGTCGTCGCCCTGTCCCCCCCGGAGCAGGTCGTCGCCCTCGTCGCCCGACACCCGGTCGTTGCCCGAGCCGCCCGTGAGGCGGTCGTTTCCGGCGCCGCCGTTGATCGAGTCGTCGCCGACGCCCCCGACGAGCACGTCGTTGCCGGCGTCACCACGAAGGAGCGCGACGCCCGAGAAGCCGGCGGCGTCGAGGCGGTTGTTCCCGGCGCCCCCCGAGGCGGTGAGGGACTCGATGCGGGCGACGCTGCCGCCGACCAGACCCGAAATCGAGGAGTCGGTGACCGTGAAGTCGCCGTCGCCCTGGAGGGCAAGCGTGTCGGCGCCCTTGCCGCCGTCGAGCACCTCCGAGGTTCCCGTTCCCGGGCTCAGGAGATCGGCACCCGCCCCTCCCCGCATCGTGTCGTTGCCGTCCGCCCCGCTGATGCGGTCGTCGCCGCGGCCGCCGATGAGGGTGTCGTCGAGGCCGCCGCCGGTCAGCGACACGGGTCCCGAGAACTTCGCCGCGTCGAAGGACACGGCGGCCGCCGAGTTGGCGTTTCGGATCTCTGCGGATTCGAACCCGGCGAGCGTTGCGGACCCCCCGGTGTGGGTGAGGTCCGTGTCGGTCAGCACCACCTCGCCGTCGGCGCGCAGTGACAGGGCATCGGAGCCCTTGCCGCCCTCGAGCGCGTCGAGACCGCCGCCGGGACCGATCCGATCGTTCCCGGCGTCCCCGCCGAGCGTCTCGCCGAGCGGGCCCCCGTCGACGCGGTCGTCGCCCCCGCCGGCCGAGACGGCGATCGAGGTGAGCGTGGTGAACTCCTCCGCCGTCACCCGGCTGAGGTCCACGCGGTCGGCGCCGCCGCCGGCCGTCACCTGGATCGAGACGATCGACGAGCACGGCGCGGCGCCGGTCGACGGCTCCATCCCGCTCACGCTCACGTCGCCGCCCTGACAGCGGATCCCGATCGTGTCGTTCTCGGCGTCGCCGGTGACAACCAGGCTGCCGCTCGTCACGGTCACCGTGATGGCGGCGACGGCGGGCGGGGCGGCCCCGAGCCAGAGGGCGGCGAAGAGCACACCCACCGTGATCATCCGCAACCCCTGAGCCCGACTCGGCCTCATCCTCGCCCCTCGTTCGGTGGAGATGCACGGTACGGCGGGCCTCGTCGAGGGGTCAAGCGAGAGGTGGGGAGGTTCCCTACCACCCCGGGTGCAAGAATGCCCGCGTGAAGCTCCTTCGACTGGTCCTGTACTGGCAGGCGGCGGTGTGGGCGGCGTCGGGCGTCGGGCTGGCGCTGCTGCCGGCCCCGATCATCCACGATCTGTTCGATCAGCCGGAGCCGCCGGACTACGCGTGGGTGCAGCTGGTGGGGATCCTCGTCTTCGGGATGTCCACCCTGATGGTGCTGGTGGGACACCGGATCGAAGAGCTGTGGTGGTGGTCCTGGTCGTTCGTGCTGACGGGCGCGAGCATCGCCGTCCTGGCGGTGCTGAACGCCGCGGCCGGTCTGCCACCCGGGGTGTCGTCGAGCCTGTGGTGGCTCATCGGCGGCGTCAGCGGCCTCTTCACGCTCGGCCTCGTGGCGGGGCTGGCGATCACCGGCACGCAGCGATCGGTCGTCTGAGCACGGTCGCTCGAGCTGGTCGGCCCGGAGCGTGCATGAGCCCAGGTCCTGCGGGCGGCGTAGGTTCGATCCCTCCCGCGGCGGATGCGAGGCGTGCGCGGAGCCCGTACCGTGCCCTTGCGACCGGGGCGCCGAAGGGACCCGGTCCGGCCGAGGCAGGGTGAAAGCCCCGGAAGGTCGGACGACCCCGCCAGCGCCCCGAGTCGTCCACTCCGATCGCCCGCCGACGCGCGAAGGACACGGCGTCGATCCGGAAACCCCGGTGGGGTGCGAACACCCGATTCCCGCCGCCCGGGTGCCGCGAGAGCGGGTCAGGAGCGGGCGGCGTCCGCCCGAGCGTCTTGCCGGAGCACGAATCGGCGGAGCTTTCCGGACGGCGTGCGTGGCAGCTCGTCGACCTCCTCGAAAGACTGCGGGATCTTGAAGCTCGCCAGCCGGCTTCGGCAGATGCGGACGAGCTGCTTCTTCAGCTCTCCACCGCCGTGCTCCGCCACGACGAACGCCTTGAGGACCGGAACGCCCGAGCCGTCGTCGATCGCGACGACGGCGGCGTCCTTGACCTCCGGATGCCCGCGCAGGACGTCCTCGATCTCGCTCGGCGCCACCCAGATGCCGCCGAGCTTGACCAGGTCGTCCAGCCGGCCCTCGTGGTAGACGCGCTCGTCGACGATCCGGACCAGGTCGCCCGTCCGCATCCAGGGTCCGCGGTAGGCGCGCTCCGTGAGCTCGGGCCGGCGCCAGTAGCCGGCGAACGTGGTCGGGCCGCGCACCCAGAGCTCGCCGCTCTCGCCGTCCGGGATCGGCTGGCCGTCGCGGTCGAGCGCCTGCACCTCGTACCCGTCGAGCGGCGGGCCCGCGCTCCCGGGCACGATGTCGTCCGGACGGTTCGAGGTCACGTGGTGGAGGGCCTCCGTCGAGCCGAGCCCGTCCAGGAGCGGCAGTCCGAACCGGTCCCGGAACCGCTCGAACAAATCGGCGTCCAGCGCCTCGCCGGCGCTCACCACCGCGCGAAGCGACGTCGGCAGCTCGGCCCCGTCCAGCCGCGCCAGCCCGCGGAAGAAGGCGGGCACGCCGAAGAGCAGCGTCGGGCTGGTCGCGGCGAGGAGGTCGCCCATCATCGCCGGCATCACCGGGGTGTCGCTCAGCGCCACCGTGGCGCCGACGGCGGCCGGCAGGTAGACCGAGTTCCCGAGTCCGTACGCGAAGAACATCCGCGAGATAGAGAGCACCACGTCGTCGCGCTCCATCTTCAGGACCTGCTCGGCCAGCCCGCCCGGCGCCGCCTTCAGGTGACGGTGCCGGTGCATGACGGCCTTCGGCAGCCCGGTGGTCCCCGACGTGTACAGCCAGAGGGCGATGTCGTCCTCGCTCGTCGGCGCCGCCTCGAGCGGGGCGGGGGTACCGCACACCTCGGCCCACGATCGCGTCCCCTCGACCGCGTCGCCCTCGGCGAGCAGGCACACGGCCGAGGTTCCTTCCGCCGCCGGGCGCGCGGCCACAACCGACGAGGCGTCGCAGACCACCGCCCGCGCCTCGCTGTCGGAGAGGATGAAGTGGAGGTCCGAGGCCGTGAGCATCGGGCCGACCGGGATCGGAACGAGCCCGGCCTTGATCGCGCCCCAGAAGCTCATGACGAACTCCGGCCGGTCGCGGGTCACCAGG
>JBOGVL010000109.1:0-8581 GCA_050692535.1 Actinomycetota bacterium
TGCCGCCGGGCTTCCAGGAGGAGGCCGTCTTCAGCGGGCTCGTCAACCCGACGGTCGTTCGCTTCTCGCCCGACGGCCGGATCTTCGTCGCCGAGAAGAGCGGGCTGGTCAAGGTCTTCGACAACCAGGCCGACACGACCCCGAGCACCTATGCCGACCTGCGCACGAAGGTGCACAACTTCTGGGACCGCGGGCTGCTGGGGATGGCGCTCGACCCGCAGTTCCCCGCCGATCCCTTCGTCTACGTCCTCTACACGCATGACGCAGCGATCGGGGCGACCGCTCCACGCTGGGGATCTCCCGGCGCCACGTCCGACCCGTGCCCCAACCCGCCGGGCGCGAACGGCGACGGCTGCGTGGTCTCCGGCCGCCTCTCCCGCCTGAACGCGGCCGGCGCCGAGACGGTGCTGATCGAGGACTGGTGCCAGCAGTACCCGAGCCACGCGCAGGGTCAGCTCCAGTTCGGTCCAGACGGCGCTCTCTATGCGTCCGGCGGAGACGGCGCGTCCTTCACCTTCGCCGACTGGGGCCAGGACGGGAGCCCGCGGAATCCGTGCGGCGACCCGCCCGGAGGAGTCGGGGCCGCGCTCACGCCCCCCACCGCCGAGGGCGGAGCTCTGCGCTCGCAGGACCTGAGGACGAGCGGCGACCCCGTCAGCCTCGACGGCTCGCTCATCCGCGTCGACCCGGACAGCGGGGCCGCGCTTCCCTCCAACCCGCTCTTCTCCAGCCCCGATCTCAACGCCCGGAGAATCATCGCCTACGGCCTCCGCAATCCCTTCCGGATCGCCTTCCGCCCGGGAACGTCCGAGCTGTGGGCAGGTGACGTCGGCCTCGGGACCTGGGAGGAGATCAACCGCGTCACCAACGTCTTGGGGTCCGTGGAGAACGCCGGCTGGCCCTGCTACGAGGGCCCGGCGCGGACGACCGCCTACCAGAGCCTCGGCCTCAACATCTGCGAGAACCTGTACGCGGCCGGCCCCGGGGCGATCCAGGCTCCCTTCTACTCGTACAACCACTCCGCCCGGGTCGTTCCCGGCGAGACGTGCCCCACGGGCAGCAGCTCGATCTCCGGCCTGGCCTTCTACCAGGGCGGCCCTTATCCGGCCGAGTACGACGGCGCGCTCTTCTTCGCCGACTATTCCCGCGACTGCATCTGGGCCATGCTTCCCGGGGGGAACGGCGTCCCGAGCACGGGCAGCATCATCACCTTCGCCGCCCCGGCGGCGAACCCGGTGGGGCTCGAGATCGGCCCCGGCGGCGACCTCTTCTACCCGGATTTCGACGGCGGCGCGATCCGCCGGATCCGCTACTTCGCCGCCAACCAGCCGCCGTCCGCGGTCGCCCAGGCGACCCCGACCAGCGGCGACGCGCCCCTGCCGGTCAGCTTCGACGGGCGGAGCTCGAGCGACCCGGAGGGAGACGCCCTGACCTATGCGTGGGATCTAGACGGCGACGGCCAGTACGACGACTCCTCCTCGGCGACTCCGTCGCGGACGTACACGCAGGGCGGCGTCGTCACGGTCGGGCTCCGCGTCACCGACCCCAGCGGCGCGCCCGACACCGACTCGGTGGTGATCACCGTCGGGAACTCCGCGCCGGCTGCCACGATCTCGACGCCCACCTCGACGACGACCTGGGCCGTCGGCGAGAGCATCTCGTTCTCGGGAACCGGCCTGGACGCCGAGGACGGGAGCCTGCCGCCCTCCGCCTTCGACTGGGCGCTCGTCCTCCACCACTGCCCCTCGACCTGCCACGAGCACCCGATCCAGAGCTTCGCCGGCGTCGCCTCGGGAGCCTTCGACGGCCCCAACCACGACTATCCCGCGCACCTGGAGCTGCGCCTGACCGTGACCGACTCGGGCGGCCTGACGGACACGGAGACCGTGCCGCTGGAGCCGAAGACCGTGCAGGCGACCTTCGCCACCAACGTCCCGGGGCTGCAGCTGACGGTGGACGACGCGACGGGGACGACGCCGTTCACGCGCACGTTCATCACGGGCTCGACGCACACGGCATCGGCGCCCGCGACGCAGACGCTCGACAGCGTCGAGTACACGTTCGAGTCGTGGTCGCACGGGGCCGCGCGGGTGCATCAGCTCGTGGTTGCGAGCTCCGCCACCTACACCGCCCGGTACTCGGGCGGGGCGGCCGAGACGTGCGTCTACGACCCGGCCGCGAGGTCGGTTTCGGCGACCATGCCCGCTGCGGGAAAGGCGACGCTGAAGGTGTCTGCAGGCGGGCAGATCCTGTTCGGGGTCGTGCCGGTCCCCTGCGCGGGCGCGACGGCAACGAACACGGACACGGTGCTGGTCGCCGGCGCGACGGGGACGAGCGACCGCCTGACGATCGACGAGTCCGAGGCGTTCTTCGGGCCGGGCGCGACCGCGGAGAGCACCAGGCCCGAGATCGAGGTGGTGGCCAACCTCGGCGACGCGGCCGACCGGCTCACAGTCGTGGGGACTTCGGGCGACGACAGGCTCGCGGCGGGTGCGAACGGCCTGGCCATCGACGCCGACAACGACGTGGACGTCACCTTCGCCCCTTCGCCGGCTCCCGCCACCGTGGAGCTCGTCGGGGGCGGCGGGAGGAACACGCTCACCGGCCGTGGCGGCACCGGGACGGGGGCGGCGTTCGCCGGGAGCGTGGTCCTGCGCGCCGGAGACCTCGGAGACGTCCTCACAGGGTCGAACCTCGGTGACCTGATCGTCGGCGGGCCCGGAAACGACACCGTCGACGGCTACTCGGGGAACGACACGGTCGACGGGGGCGGCGGGGCCGACACTCTGCGTGGACAGGACGGCAACGACGACATCGTCGGCGGGCTCGGCGCGGACGCCGTCTCGTCCGGGGTCGGCGACGACACGATCCGCGCGGTCGACGGGGTTGCCGACAGCTCGTTGAGCGGAAGCGCGGGGAACGACACTGCCTACTACGACGTGATCGACCCCACGCCGACCGGCGTCGAGCACAGGTTCGTCGACTCCGAGCCTCCGCCTCCGCCGCCTCCGGACACGACTCCGCCCGAGACGACGATCGGCTCGGGGCCGTCCTCGCCCACGTCCCAGACGAGCGCGACCTTCACCTTCTCCTCGTCCGAGGCCGACTCGAGCTTCGAATGTGCACTCGACCTCGGCGCGTTCCTGTCCTGCGTCTCGCCCGTAACGTACGGCGGGCTCGCCCTCGGCGGGCACGAGGTGCGCGTCCGCGCTACCGATGCTGCGGGGAACGTCGATCCGACTCCGGCGACCTACCCGTGGACGATCGAGGCTCCGCCGCCTCCGCCGCCTCCGCCTCCGCCCGGGTCCGGCACCTGCACGTACGACTCGGCGGCGAAGGCGGTCACGGCCACGATTCCGGCCGGCGGGACGGCGACGCTCTCGGTCGCCGGGGCCGAGATCCGCTTCGCTGGACTCGCCTGCGGCTCGGCGACGACCGTGAACACCGACGCGATCACCGTCACCGGCGCCGCCGGCTCGGTCGAGCGCCTCGTCGTCGACCAATCCGGCGGCGCCCTCGCCCCGGGCGCGACCGCCGAGGCGGCCGGGACGCTCTCGGAGATCGAGCTGGCGTTCAACCTCGGAGACGCGACGGACGAGCTCACGCTGGGCGGGACGCCGGGGGGCGATGTCCTGGCGGTCGGGACGAAGGGTGCCTCGTTCAACGGTGACACGGATCTCGACGTCACCTTCTCCGCGCTCCCGAGCCTGATCGAGCTGGGCGGGGGAGGGGGCAACGACACCCTCTCGGCGCAGGGCGGCTACGGCAGCGGCCAGGTGTTCCCCGGAGAGGTGGCGCTTCAGGGTGACGGCGGCGACGACACGCTCGGCGGCAGCAGCCTGGACGACCTCCTCGTCGGGGGCGCCGGAGCCGACACGGCGGACGGCGGCGCCGGGCACGACGCGATCTTCGGGGAGGCCGGAAACGACACCCTGCGCGGGCAGGACGGCAACGACCGGCTCGTCGGCGGCCCCGGCGCCGACTCGCTGAACGGGGGGAACGGCAACGACACGCTCGACGCGGCCGACGGGGAGACGGACGTCATGATCCACGGACAGGTGGGCGTCGACACGGCGTACTACGACCCCGGCCTCGACCCGGCGCCGGTCTCGACCGAGAACGCGATCCCCGGCCCACCGCCGACGCAGCTCACCGGTCTCGCCCGTTGATCCGCGGCGCGCGTCGCCGCTCGGTTAGTTTCCGAGGATGAAGATTCGCGCCGCCGTCCTGGAGGAGTTCGGGCGGCCGCTCGAGGTTCAGGAGCTCGACCTCGCCGAGCCGAGCGCGGGCGAGGTGCTCGTCCGGCTCGCCGCCTGCGGCGTCTGCCATACGGACCTCTACACCGCCTCGGGCGCCGATCCCTCCGGCTATGCGCCGACCGTCCTCGGGCACGAGGGCGCCGGTGTCGTCGAGGCCGTCGGCGACGGGGTCACGCTCGTCCGGCCCGGCGACCACGTCGTCACCCTGTTCGCGCCCCAATGCGGCGAGTGCGTCCACTGCCTGAGGTCTGGGATCGGACTGTGCCTGGCGATCCGCGACATGCAGAACCAGGGCTACCTGCCCGACGGCACCGCGCGGCTCTCACGCGACGACGAGCCGATTCGCCACTTCATGGGCACGTCGACCTTCGCCGAGTACACGGTGATGCCCGAGATCGCCCTCGCCAAGGTTGACCCTGAAGCGCCCCTCGCCCATGCGGCGCTGTTCGCCTGTGGGCTCTCCACGGGGATCGGGGCGGCGCTCAACACCGCGCGGGTGGAGCCGGGCTCGACCTGCGTCGTCTTCGGCGCGGGCATGGTCGGGCTCGGCGCCGTCGTCGGTTGCCGGCTTGCGGGAGCCGAGCGAATCATCGCGATAGACCTGGCCGAGGGCCGCCTCGCGCTGGCGCCGCACCACGGAGCGACCGAGACGCTGCCGGGCGGCGACGATGTCGTCGAGACGATCGTGGAGATGACCGGTGGCTTCGGCGCCGACTACACCTTCGAGGCCACCGGCAACGTCGGCGTCATGCGCCAGGCAGTCGAGTCAGCTCGCATGGGCTGGGGGCTGGCCACGGTGTGCGGGGTGGCCGACAAGGGTGAGACGCTCAACGTGATCCCACGCTTCCTGATCACCGGGCGGCGCATCGCAGGCTCGTCGTTCGGTGGCTGCAAGGGCCGCGACGACGTGCCGGCCTACGTGCGGCGCTACCTCGCTGGGGAGATCGACGCCGGCGCCTTCGTCTCGCACAGGCTCACGCTCGACGACGTCAACCGCGGCTTCGAGCTGATGGAAGCCGGTGACGGCATCCGCAGCGTGATCGGGTTCGCCTGACGGCCGAGCCCGGACGGATGCCTCAAGCAGCCGCCGGGCGCACGTGCCGCGTGGCGAGCACGGCGCCGCCGAGAAGCAGCATCATCCCGAAGGCGACGCCGGCGCCGACCAGAGCATCGCCCCAGTCGAACGACCCTGGCGAGCGCACTGCCTCGACAGGAGCCTCGGTCCTGTTGCCGTCGTCCTGCAGCGCCCGCGGCAGGCCCGCGACCGTGTAGTAGACGGGCTTCGGGGCGATGACCTTGTCGTCGCCGTTGATGAGGCTCGATTGGCCGTCCGTCGTGGGCGCGATCACCTTGTCGTCGCCTCGGATGACCGCAGCCGGCTCCGCCGCGTTCCCCTGCGCCTCCGCTCCCGAGTCGAGGCGAGCCTGCGCCGCCGGAGCGACGGAGGCTGCTACCGCGAGCCCGAGCACGAGCCGCCGGAGAAACCTGTTCTTCCTCCGCTCTCTCCGCATGTCCGCCGCCCTTTCCGC
The DNA here is from genome assembly GCA_050692535.1 of Actinomycetota bacterium. Taxonomy (GTDB): domain Bacteria; phylum Actinomycetota; class UBA4738; order UBA4738; family HRBIN12; genus CALGFI01. Next base: position 5,789 of record JBOGVL010000109.1, read on the forward strand.
CAATAGCCAGACGCCATTGCCTGTGCTTTCGAGCACAAGACGGGCACGTGATGCTTCTTCTTCCACGCTTTTGCGACCACGCAAGACGAGAGGGCGGCCGTTTGGCCGCCCTCTCGTCTTGCGGTCGAGGGTTGGTTACGGGACGAACGTGCGCTGCGAGCCGGCCGGAGCGGGGAGCTCGCTCTTGCCCTGGCCAGGCACCCGCTTGCCCGGGACGCCGTTCACCGTCTCGGTCGAGTGCGCGAACGTGAGCGCCGCGAACCCGATCAGGTCGGCGTTGACGTCGAGCGCGTGGAGGTTGACGTTGCCGAAAGTGTCGCAGGCCTGGTGGTAGCACTGGTCGAACTGGTCACCGGTGATACCGCCCCAGATCCCCTGCTGCTCGGCGGTCTTGCGAACCTCCGCGCCGGTGAAGAGACCACCGGCCGGGATGTCGTTGAGGATGAACGCTTGGTAGTCGCTGCGTCCGTCGAACGCGGCGTCGTCGTAGGGCTCGCCCTTCAGCGTGTAGAAGGACTCGAAGAGATCCTCGATCGCAGTCGAGCCCGCCGGGACGGCGACCGGAGCCACGAAGCTCGACTGGTCCGCGTCCTGCGTCATGAAGATGTAGTTCGGCGAGCCGACCATGTCGAAGTTCAGGTAGAGCGCGATGCGATCCTTCTCCGCCTGGCTCAGGCCGTTGACGTAGTTCGTCGACCCGATGAGGCCGCTCTCCTCGGCGCCCCACCACGCGAACCGCATCGTGTTCTGGGGCTTGATGTTGGCAAGCTGCTCGGCCGCCTCGAGCAGAGCGGCGCTGCCCGAGCCGTTGTCGTTGATGCCCGGCCCTTCGAACACCGAGTCGAGGTGAGCGCCGGCCATGACGACGTTGTCGTCGTTCTTGCCGGTCTTCTCGGCGATCACGTTGCTGGTGGGCAGGATCTCCCGCAGGGTGTTGGCGAAGACCCGCATCATGAGGCCCGGCGTCCCGGCCAGCGTCGCGCCCAGCGGGTAGGTCGTGCCGAGCATCGGGATACCGCTGGTGTTGTTGGCCGTGAGCGTCACGGCCGGGATGCCCTGCCGTCCCGGGTCAGCCGTGTCGCCCTGGTTGAAGATGACGATGCCGACGGCGCCGGCGGCCGCGGCGTTCTCGGCCTTCAGCTCGAAGGTGCAGCTGCCTCGCTGCAGCAGCGCGATGTTCCCGGCGGGGAAGCCCGCGAAGTCCGAGGCCTCGCAGCCGCTGGTCGAGGTGTTGCCCAGGCCGAGCTGTAGATCGACTGCCGTGACCGCAGCGGTGACGTCGCCTGGGTCGCTCTGGTCGATCACCCCGAAGTCGACGTTCTCGACATAGGTGACCGTTCCGGGCGCCGTCTGCTGCAGGGCCGAGGGCCCGAGCACCTGGAAGGCGAGATAGTCGAACTCCTGCACGTCCACGTCGTAGCCGGCGGCATCGAGCTTCCCGGCCACGTAGTCGACCGAGGCGTCGTAGCCCGGATGGCCCGCGAAGCGGTTCCCGCCGTTTGCGTCGGCGATCGCCTGAAACGCGGCCTGGTGCTCGCGAACCTGGTCGATCCGGATGCACTGGAGCAGCTTCTGGTACGTGTTGTTGTTGCGCTTGTCGCAGGCTCTCTGCGAAACCTGCGCCATCGCTGCGTTGGCGAACACCATGGCCGCCAATGCGAAGGCAACGATGACCAAGCCTTGGACGCGCCTGTGCGGAAGCGCACGCGCGAATCTGGACATAGCCCTCCCTTTCCCTGTTTCCCGAATCGGACAGCAAGTGGCAGCCGTCCCGAACTCGCCGGAGGATACCGCCAAACGGCCTGGACGATAGTCTGGTTTGGCCGTCCGTCGCGGCGATCGCGCTCAGCGAGCGGCGCGCACGGGGTTCGTCAGAGCGCCGACGCGCTCGACCTCGATGCGTACCTCATCGCCGGGCGCAAGGAAGCGCTGCGGCGTGCGCGTGTAGCCCACGCCGGCCGGCGTCCCCGTTGCGATCAGGTCGCCCGGCTCGAGGGTGATCGCCTCGCTGACGAAGGCGACGATCTCGGCCACGCCGAAGACCATGTGGCTCGTGGACGAGTCCTGGAGCGGCTCCCCGTTGACGAGGCACCGGATGCGAAGGTCCTGGGGATCGCCGACCTCCGAGGCAGGCACGACCTGGGGGCCCACCGGGCAGAAGGTGTCGAAGGACTTCGCGCGCGTCCACTGCCCGTCCGAGAACTGGAGGTCGCGGGCGGTGACGTCGTTGACGCAGACGTAGCCCGCGACCACCTCGAAGGCCCGCTCCAGCGGCACCCCGCGGGCGCGCTCGCCGATAACGACGCCGAGCTCGGCCTCGTAGTCGACCTCCTTCGTGACCGGCGGCAGGACGATCGGCTCGCCGTCACCGACGACGGCAGTCGGCCACTTGGCGAAGAGGAGCGGTCGCGCAGGCAGCTCGAGGCCCTGCTCCTCCGCATGGTCGCGGTAGTTGAGGCCGACGCAGACGATCTTTCCCGGGCGGCTCGCCGTACCGGAGGCGCCGCCGGTCGCAGGGTCGGTCACGTGGCGGCCTTGACTTCGCGTCTCGGGAGTGGGATAAGCGCCGTGGAAACGGTTTCCTAGCGGAGGAGGCAACGTACCATGGCGTCGAGCGGGGGTCAAAGCAGCGATCCTGGGGCCTGGGGAGCAGAGGTCTTCGAGGCACGTATCACGCGTCGGAGGCTGCTCCGCAGCGCCGCGGCGACCGGCCTCGCGCTCGGCGCCGGAGGAGTTCTGGCCGCCTGCGGCGGCGACGACGACGATGCCGCCGCGACCGGGACGGGCGGAGGC
>JBOGVL010000110.1:0-8565 GCA_050692535.1 Actinomycetota bacterium
AGCCGAGACTCGAGAGCGCGCTCTCGAGCTCCAGGCTGGCGACGAGGACATCGGTGACCACCACACCCGTGGCGGCGACGTCGCCGACGTTCGCGACGGTGAGCGTGACCGTGATCTCCTGGCCGACCTCCACCGGATTCGGCGATGCGGACGCCTGGATCGACACGTCCGGCCCCGGGAGCGCCGCCGCGGGCACGGCGACGAACCCCGCGAGGGCCGTGGTCAGGATCGTGACCGCCGTGACGGCGGCGAGTCGAGCAGCATGGATCCTCGAGCGCATGGTCCGACACCTCCCTGGTCCCGGGGTTCGGCCGCACCCTCCGTCGGCCGAGCCGAGCCCTTGTTGTTGCGGTATCGGAGCGAGTTCGGGACCGGTGAATCCGTAGTGTTCCGCCCAAACGAGCTAGGTGGTTCGGCCCACTTCAGGAGGGCTCATCCGAAGGCCGCGCCCTCGAGGTCGACGAGCTCGTAGACCTCGACCAGATCGTCCTTGCCCTTCAGGGCCATCGGGCCGAGCGATTCGGCCGTGGCGCCGTCGCCGATCCGTTCGCGGGTCGCGGCGCTCATCAACACGTGCCCCGGTCGCGCGGCCGACTGGAGCCGCGCGGCGACGTTCGTCGTGTCGCCGATCGCGGAGAAGCTCCGCTGGTCGCCGGCGCCGACGTTGCCGATGACGGCGCGGCCGGTGTTCAGGCCGATGCGGAAGCGAGGCCAGTCGGTCCGGGTCCGCGCGATCGACTCGGACGCCTGCCGCATCGCCAGCGCCGCCCGAGCCGCTCGAGCCGGATGGTCGGCCTGATCGTCCAGGGCGTTGAACACCACCATGATCGCGTCCCCGGCGAATCGTTCGATCAAGCCACCTTCCCGTCCGGCCACCACCGGGACAACGGCCTCCCAGTACTCGTTCAGCATCTGGATCACCTCGCCCGGGGGCCGGCCCTGGGAGAACGACGTGAACCCCGAGAGGTCGGCGAACAGCACGGAGACGTCCGTGTCTCGTCCCCCGAGCCGCGCGAACGACGGCTCCTCGCGAAGTCGTTCGGCGAGCCGCGGCCCCACGTAGCTGCGGAGGAGGGCATCGACCCGCGAGAGCTCCCGCGCCGAGCGCTCGAGCAGCGACACCTCCTCCGCCGTGAACCCCTCCGCCCGAAGGGCCTCGAGCACGGGGGCGAGCGGCTCCTCCGAGCGGATCGCCACGACCAGGTCGGCGAGCACCTCTGAATGCCGTCGGTCGACGCGTTCGAGCGTGCCCTCGAGATACAGCCCGCCGAACGCCTCCGTCAGCGACCGCGTCCGCCGGTACTCGAGCCGGGCCGCGACGAGGATCGAGCCGAACGCGACGGCCATCAACACGTGCCATTCCCACCAGGTGAGATGCCAGCTCCGGCCGAAGGCCACGGCCGCCATCGCCTCGGCAAGCAGCACGAAGGCCACGGCGATCGCGAGCGGGAGCGTTCGTCCCCGGCGGCGGTAGAGGCCGAGGTACCGATGCGCCGCGAACAGGTACGGCACGATCGCCGCCGGGGCGACGAACCGGAGCTCGGCCGGCACCTCGACGTCGGGTGGGCGGCTCAGGACGCGGAGCTCCATCATCGATGCGACCGCCCACGCCCCGATCACCACCAGGAGGCCGCCCCGCATCCATCGCATCGCGCTGCGCGAGATCGTTCCGCGACGGTCGCCGACGAGCGCGGACGCGGCCGCGAACCCCGAGGCGAGCAGCAGGCCGACCGGCGTCGCGATCGCGAATCCCTGGTTGGGTCCCTCGAGGAGGACGCCCGGGGTGGCGAGGGCGTGGAGGGCGAGGAATCCCGCGCTCGCCAGCAGTGCGAGCGAGACGAGGAACAGCCGTGCGTCGTCCCGCTGCGTCGCGGCCTCGCTCGTCAGCACGGCGAGCACCACGTTCACGGCGGCGACCCCGAGCACCAGCCAGAAGTGCGACGGATGGTGCTCCCACCGAACGTCGAGCCGCGGCACCACGAGCAGGAGCGCCAATCCGGCGATCGGGATCAGAAGCAGCCCAACGAGGACCGGTGTACGAGGACGCATGGCCCCCGTAGCCTAGGCCTCGCGAACCTCCGCGGGGCTCTGAGCGCGGCGACGCCGCCGTTCGGGGACCGGGTGACACTCCTCCAGGCTTCGGAGCAGGGTCTCGAGATCGGGCCGGGTCAGCTCCGGGACGATCCCCGAGTCCTTCACGACGTCCAGGAACGCCTCGACGCACACCGGGTCGAACAGGACGCCCCGCGCCGAGGCGACGTGGGAGACCGCACGATCGGCCGCCCACGCCGGCCGATAGGCGCGCTCCGACGTCAGCGCGTCCCAGACGTCGGCGACGGCCACGATGCGCCCGGCGAGCGGGATCTCGTCGCCGGCCAGGCGGTCGGGATACCCGCTCCCGTCCCACCGCTCGTGGTGGTGGCGGATCGCCCCGAGCGAATCGCGGAGCGACCGAGCCCGGCTCGCGAGCTCCCAGCCGACCGTCGGATGCCGCTCGATCGACACCCACTCCTCGTCGGTCAGCTCGCCGGGCTTGTTCAGGATCTGGTCCGGGACGCTGATCTTCCCGAGGTCGTGGAGGTACGCCCCCTGGTGGAGCCCGCGAAGCGCCTCGGGCGACAGGCCGAGCCGAAGTCCGATCCGCGCGGAGAGCTCGGCGACGCGGAGCGAGTGGCCGTGGGTGTAGGGGTCCTTAGCCTCGACGGCGCCGATCAGCGCGTCGAGCGCCTCCGGGTGGCCGCGGGCCACCTGCTCCACCGGATCCCGGACGCCGATGCCGGCCACCGCCCCGGAGAGGCTGCGGGAGCGGCGATACTCCGCCACCACGGCCCAGCAGGTCGCCCCGAACCCAGCCAGCAGGTAGACGTGGTAGTCCCACCACGACAGTCGCCAGAGCTCACCGAACGCGAGCGACAGGATCGAGGACATGGCGAGCCAGCACGCGATGCTCAGCGAGAGCTCGACGCGATCGCGTCCGAGGCGCCACCGCCGCCAGTGCGCCGAGCCAGACGCGAAGAGCACCACGGCGCTCACTCCCTGCAGGAGCGACCGGACCTGGTCCTCGGCGGGGACGGGGGCGGAGCCCCAGAGCGCCGCCGGGTCCAGCGAGATCACCGCGCACGCGGCCCCGAGTGTCACGAGTGGAAGCAGCAGGGTGAGGGTCGGGGCCCGAGCGGCCACGCGGGCGATCGGCCCCCGGTCCCAGGCCGCCGCGCCCAGGCAGACCGCGAACCCGAAGAGGGCGAGCGTCCCGAGGCGGCCCACCCACATGTTCATCGGGCGCCCGAAGATCCCGGGCGTCGTGAGTCCGTGCGCGAGCATCAGGAACCCGACGCACACGCACCCGAGGCCCAGGAGCACGGGCGCCGCGCGGCCGTCCTTCGCCGCCGCCACCGCGGTCGCCAACGCCACGCCGAGGGCGAGCCCGGCGATCGCGCTCACGACGAACAGATGAAAGCGGATGGACTCGAACACCGGATCGAGCGCGGGAACGGCCCGGGCGGCCAGGAGGAGCAGCGCGGGTCCCGCGATGAGCACGAGGAGGAGCAAGGTCCCCCGACGGCCGAGGAAGCGCGAACCTCGGGGGCGGCGCAGCTGGCTGTTGGCCTTCACGGGTATGTGAGTCCTCCGGACGTGGGCGGCCGGCGTGCTCGAAGAGTCCTTCTGAGACATCGGGCCGTGCTGTAGGTCGCTTGAGCCCGGGGTTGCGCCGGCGCCTCGACCGGGCCAGGCTCAACCGCCATGGGGCGCAGCCATCGCACCGCCGTCAAGGTCCGATGGGGAGAGGCGGACCCGATGGGCATCGTCTTCTACCCCACCTACTTCGCGTGGTTCGACCACGCCACCCACGAGCTCTTCGCCTCGTCCGGGCGGAGCCTCATGGCGAGGGTCCGGGAGGACGGCACCTCGGTGCCGATCGCCGAGTGCGGGGCTCGGTTCCGCGCGCCCGTGTTCGCCGACGACGAGCTCGATGTGGTCTCGACCGCAGCAGAGATCGGCTCCCGATTCTTCCGGATCGAGCACGTCGTCGAGCGGGGCGGCGGGCAGGTCGCGACCGGGTTCGAGGTTCGCGTCGTGGCCCGCGTCGCCGACGGCGGGCGGCTGGAGGTCCTTCCGATCCCCGACGATCTCCGTGCCTGGCTTGGCGGCGGATCCGAATAGCCGACGCGCCGGCTCAGTACTCCGAGCGCATCGCGACGAGCACGGTGACGGTCGCGGCGATCGCGAACACGGCCGCGATGCCGATGAACAGGGCGCCGAAGTCGGAGATGTCCAGCTCGGTGGAGATCTGCGTCTGCAGCGTCTGGTAGACGGTGATCAGCCCGCCCGCGGTGTCGGCCGTGAACGCGGAGCCGCCGGTGATGTCCGCGATCTGCTGGAGGAGCGCCACGTTGGGCCCCGGCTCCCCGGTCGCCGTCCGCCCCAGGACGACCGTGTGGACGGGCACACCGATCTCCTCGGCCCGGCCGGCCGCCTCACCGGGCGGCACCAGGCTGCCGGTGTCCTGGCCGTCGGACAGCAGGATCATCGCCGCCGGTGTCTCCTCTCCCGCCTGCTGCCACTCGGCCTCGAGCGAGTCGATCGCGGCCGTGAGCCCGTCCCCGATCAGGGTGCCCTCGCCCTGGGCCAGGTCGGCGAGCGATGAGACGACCCGCGTCCGCTCCACGGTCGGGGGCTCGACGACGACGGCCCCGCTCGCGAACGTCACCAGCCCGACCTTCAGATCGGTGGGGAGCTCCTCCAGGAACACCCGCGCGGCCGCCGTGGCGGCCTCGAGCCGGTTGGGCTCCACGTCCGTCCGATTCATCGACTCGGACACGTCCAGGACGAGGACGACCGTGCCGGCGGTGCCCTCGCCGCGCAGGAGCTGGAACTGCGTGAACGCCAGCACGAGGAACACCACGGCGGCGCCCATGAGCAGGACCGGCAGTCGTTTGCGCCACGGCGATCGGCGTCGGTAGCGCGACGGGGCTCGCTTCTTGTTCGTCTCGGCGGTCTCGCGCCGGCCGAACAACGCCCAGGAGGCGACCCCCAGGACCACGACGATCACGAAGAGCGCGAGGAAGGAGTCGACCACGGGCACACGCTAGCGCCGCCGGGACGCCGTTTCTAGGAGAACGCCACCCGCAGGACGAACACGTCCCGGTCCCCCGCGTTCACGAACCCCTCGAAGGCGCCGTGGGTGGTCCCCACCAGGTACAGCCCGGTTCGCTCCACGCTGAGGCCGAAGACGCGATCGAAGTCCGAGGTCCCGAGCTGCCGCGTCCAGATCTGTGTGCCGTTGGGCAGGAACTTGCGCACGAAGCCGTCCCACTCGCCCAGCCATTCGCCGTCGGGCAGGGCCCCCGACGCCGAACCGGCGACGTAGACGCCCTTGGCGTCGGCCCCGACCGCGACGGCCTCGTCGTCGGTCACGGAGCCGAACTGCTGGAACCAGAGCGGGCGGCCGGCAGGATCCAGCTTGGCCGCGAAGGCATCGAGGCCGCCCGCGGGGGTCTGATCCGGCAGGGTCCCGTCCGTCGATCCGGCCACGAAGAGTCCGTCGGCGCGAGCGACCACGGCGGTCATGCGGTCGGCTCCGGGCGTTCCGAGCTGTCGGCGCCACCGCTGCCGGCCGTTGTTCTCGAAGGCCGCCACGAACCCGTCGGAACCGCCGCCGAGGAACTCCCCGCGGAGATCGCCCCCGGTCCATCCCACCGCGTACAGGACGCCGGCCCGGAAGGACAGGCCCGCCGCCTCGTCCGCGGCCGGGGAGCCGAACTGCCGCAGCCATATGAGCTCGCCGGCCGAGTCCACCCGAGCGACGAAGGCGTCGGTCGGGCCGCCCACGCGGTTGCCGAGGACGCCCCCGGTGGCGCCGGCGATGAAGGTCCCGCCGCTCGTCCCCACGACGGCGGTCGCTCGATCGTCCTTCCGGGTGCCGAACTGCCGGACCCAGTGCTGGCGCCCGCTCGAACCGAACCGAGCGACGAAGAAGTCGACACCGCCCAAGGCGCGCTGCTTCGGCAGCCGTCCGTCCGTGGAGCCCACGACCGTGACCCCGCCGGCATCCGCCGAGATCGCGAGCACCTGATCCGTCCCGGAGCTGCCGAACTGGCGCGTCCACCGGACACTCCCGTCGCGGCCGATCTTCCGCACGAACGCGTCGTACCGATGGTGGTAGTGCTGGCCGTCGAGCGAGTGGTTCGTGAACCCGGCGACGTAGACGGAGTCCTCGCCGGTCGCCGACGCCCAGGCGAGGTCGTAGCGGGTCGTGCCGAACTGCTGCGTCCAGTCCACCTGTCCGGACGCATCCACGGCGCCGCAGTGCACGCGCGCGACGATGCACTCCTCGACCAGCTGATCCAGGCGCGGCTGCTCCCAGGTATTCCAGAAGTCCGCGTGGTAGGCCCAGTACGGGCCGTTCGAGAAGCTCAGCGCGAGGGAGCCGTCCGGGTTGAGCGGGTTCATGATCCCGTAGTGGACGCGCTCGGAGATCCGCGGGAGGACGTGCCCGAAACCAGCGGGACAGGCGCCCGAGACCGGGTAGGTGACGCTCGACGGGGTGAGGCCGGTCCCGTCCCAACAGCTCGGGAAGTCGACGATCGCGATGACCCCGTCCACGAACGCGTACTGCTTGGACCAGGTGGTGCAGTCGTACGGGATCGACGACCGCGGCGTCTTGACGTCCTTCGTCTCGCCGCAGTACCAGCGGACGTGTGGGTTCTCTGCCCCCGACGTCGCGTCCCGGTTCCCCGCGATCATCTGGAGACCGGCCGGGATCGTCTCGATGTCCTCGTTCGGCGTCCCGAGGTAGTAGATCCGCATGACGAGCGGCTCGATCGCCTGGGAGTTGAGGTACGCGGTCGGGGCCCAGTAGCCGGCCTTGTCGCTCGGAACGCGGCAGGTCGTCTCGCCGGCGAGCATCGACTCCATCGTCGAGAACGCGTTCACACCGCGGTTTCCGAAGAAATCGTGCGAGTGGGAGGCGCCCGGCTGGCCCGGCGCCACGATCGGATCGTCGGGCAACGTGTGCGAGTACGGGCACCGCAGCACGAACTGCCCCTGAGCCGGGGCGGCCCCTGCCGGCGACCCCACGAGGGGCAACACGGCGAGGGCCAGGAGCGGCACGAGGCGGCGAACCGAGCCGTTCGGGCGGCGGGCGCACAACCGCATGGCCCCGACTTCTACCACAGGGGAGCACCCCGTCGGCCGCCGGCGGCGCCGGTGTCGTTCGCGGAGCGGGGTCAGGCCGCGGTGTCGGGCGGATCCAGCCTCGCGATGCCCCAGTCGCCGGCGTCGGGGATCGGGCCCGGTCGCGCCAGGTAGTAGCCCTGTGCGAACGGAACCCCCAGCTCGCGGACGACCTGCAGCTCCCGCGCCGTCTCGACGCCCTTGGCGACGACGTCGGTCCCGATGTCGGAGGCGAAGGACAGGAGCGCGGTCACGAGCGCCTGCCGCGTGGGATCCGAGGCGATGTCGCGGGTGATCGACATGTCCAGCTTGATGATGTCGGGGGCCAGCCGGACGATGTGGCTGAGGCTCGAGTACCGGGCCCAGGCGTCGTCCAGGGCCAGTCGCACGCCGCGGTCTCGCAGCTCGCCCAGCGCCCCGTTCAGCTCCTGGCCGTCGAGCGACGCACGCTCGGAGAGCTCGATGACGAGCCGGTGGGCGATCGAGCCGTCCACTCGTTCGAGGAACGCGGCCGACGACGCCGTCTCCGGCGAGACGTTCACCCCCAGGTAGCAGTCGTCGGGAACGTCGGCGATGAGCGACAACACGACGTCCACGGCGGTCATCTCGAGATCCAGCCGCAGCCCCGCCGCCTCGGCTTCGCCGAACCAGCGATCCGGGGACCGCTTGGGATGCGTGCGGAACCGGGCGAACGCCTCGACGCCGGCGGTCCGGAACGTCTCGAGCCCGACGACGGGCTGGTAGACGAAGTCGACCGCCCGGCGTCGGATGATCCGGCGGATCCGATCGCGCCGGAGCCGATCGTCGGGATCCGGCCGGCCGTCGGCCACGGTCTCGGCGAACGCCTGGAACACCTCGGTCATCGCGCCCGGCGTGAGCGCGGTGGCGCCCTCGATCGTCCCGCGGATGGCGTTCAAGATCTGCTCGTTGGAGGCATCCTTCCCCACGTAGCTCCTCGCGCCGGCTCGGATCATCGTCAGCACGCTCTCGCGGTCCTCGAACGCCGACAGCGCGATCACGAGCGTGGGGGGAGAGTGCCGAACGATCTCGCGCGTGGCGCGCGGCCCGCCGCCGCCGGGCATGCGGACGTCGAGCAGCGCGACGTCGGGCTGCCGCAGCTCGGCGAGCTCGATCGCGCCCTGGGCGTCCGGCGCCGTGCCGACCACCTCCATCGAGGGATCGGACTCGACGACGTTCGTGAGCGTCTGCCGGATGCTCGGCTCGTCGTCGGCGATCAACACGCGGATTCGTTCCATCGCGAACGAGTATCGGGCATGACCGTCGCGCGCTCCCATAGTCACATCGCACCATCTCTCCGAGTGACGACCTTCGGCTCGGAACGCGTGGAGGTTCGCCGCCAACGGCGTAGGTCGACCGGCGCCGCCCGTGGCG
>JBOGVL010000111.1:0-8515 GCA_050692535.1 Actinomycetota bacterium
TCTCGCCTTCAACCGGATGGTGGCGAGCGGCGAGCTCTCGGCGCCGATCGTGATCGGCCGCGACCACCTCGACGCCGGCAGCGTCGCGAGCCCGTATCGCGAGACCGAGTCGATGAAGGACGGCTCGGACGCGATCGCCGACTGGCCGATCCTCAACGCGCTCGTCAACACGGCGGCCGGCGCGCACTGGGTGAGCGTCCACCACGGCGGGGGCGTCGGGATCGGCTACTCGATCCACGCGGGCATGGTCGTCGTGGCCGACGGCACGGGCGACGCCGCCGAACGGCTCGAGCGCGTCCTGACCTCCGACCCCGGGATGGGCGTCGTCCGCCACGCCGATGCCGGCTACGAGGAGGCCCTGGCCGTCGCCGAGGAGCGGGGCGTCCGCCTGCCGTGGCGCGAGTGACGACTTGCTACGGGCGGCCGCCGTTGCCGCCCGCGTGGTCGGCGGCCTCCGACGACGCGTAGTCCGGATCGGTCCGGTAGACGAGGTAGTCGACCGCTGCCCAGATCGACTTGGAGAACGGCCAGAACAGCAGCGGCACGACGATCGCGGTTGCGATCGAGACGATCGTCAGCTGCAGCACGTGGACGTTGGGCAGGTCGAGGACGAGCCAGACGACCAGCACGGCGACCCACACGACCGCGGTCACCACGTAGTTGACGGTCATCGCGCCGAGGAAGCCCCCCTCCTCGCGCTCGAGCCGGAGGCCGCACCGCGGGCAGCGCGCGCGGATCCGGAACCAGGTCTCGAAGAGCTTCGCGCCGCCGCATCGCGGGCATCGACGCCGAGCGCCGCGCCACGCCGCCGCGAACCCGCTCGGCTCGTTGGGGCCGCGCTCGGTCGTCGCCGGCTCGGGCCGCTCGAGATCGTCGAACGGGCCAGCCATCGTCGCCACCGTACCAGTGGTCGTTGCCGTGGCGGCCCCGTAGCCTTCGGCCGTGCCGGTCCGGGTGGGTGAGTCGCTCTCGCTACGGGACGTCGTCGCCGTCGCGCGCGGAGCCGAGGTCGAGCTCGCGCCGCCGGCGATCCGGCGGATCCGTGACGCGCGGGACGTGGTGCAGTCCGTGGTCGAATCGAACGCGACCGTCTATGGGGTGACGACGGGCTTCGGCAGTCTTGCGAACGTTCGCATCGAGCCCGAGCGGGCCGACGCGCTCCAAGAGGGGATCGTGCGCTCGCACGCGACGGCAGTCGGAAGGCCGCTCTCGCACGAGGAGGCCCGCGCGATGCTCCTGCTCCGCGCGCACGTGCTCGCCCTCGGCCACTCGGGCGTCCGCCTCGAGGTCGTCGAGCGGATGGTCGAGATGCTGAACCGCGACCTCGTGCCGGTGGTGCCCGAGCAGGGTTCGCTGGGGGCCTCGGGCGACCTCGCGCCGCTCGCGAACCTGGCGCTTCCGCTCATCGGCCGCGGGGAGGTGCTCGTCGACGGTCGACCGGTCCCCGCGAACGAGGCGCTCGAACGTGCTGGGCTCGCGCCGCTGGTGCTCCGGGCGAAGGAGGGGCTCGCCCTCGTCAACGGAACGCAGGGCATGCTGGCCGTGGGCGCGCTCGCGGCCGACCGGGTCGACCGGCTCGTCCGGACGTCGGACCTCGTCGCGGCGATGAGCGTCGAGGCCGCGCTCGGGTCGGATCGCGTCTTCGACGAACGGCTGACGGGACTCCGACCGCACCCGGGCGTGGTTGCGTCGGCGTCCAACCTGCGGCGGCTGCTGGCGGGGAGCGCGATCGTCGCGTCCCACCGCGACAGCCCGCACCTGGTGCAGGACGCGTACTCGCTCCGATGCGCCCCGCAGGTCAACGGCGCGACGCGTGAGGCCCTGCGCTTCGCGGGCTCGGTGCTCGGCGTCGAGGCGAACGCCGTCTCCGACAACCCGATCGTGCTTCCGGAGACCGGCGAGGTGCTCTCGGGCGGCAACTTCCACGGCCAGCCCGTCGCGGTCGCGCTGGACGCGCTCGCGGCCGCGGTCGTCCCGCTCGCGAGCATCGCCGAGCGCCGCCTCTACCGGCTGCTGGACCCCGCGCGCAACAACGGGCTGCCGGCGTTCCTCGTCGCCGAGAGCGGGCTGAACTCCGGCTTCATGCTCGCCCAGTACACGGCGGCGTCGCTCGTGTCCGAGTGCAAGACGCTCGCGCATCCGGCGTCCGTGGACTCGATCGGGTCGTCGGCGGGGCAGGAGGACCACGTCAGCATGGGGATGACCGCGGCCCGCCACGCCCGGGACGTGGTCGCCAACGCCGAGGTCGTCGTGGCGCTCGAGGCGATCGTGGCGGCCCAGGCGCTCGACCTGCGGGCGCCGCTCGAGCCGGCCGCGGGAACACGCGCGGTGCGCGACGCGATCCGCGAGCGCGTATCCTTCCTCGAGTCCGACCGAGAGCTCGGCCAGGACATCGCCGCGGCCACGGAGCTCGTTCGTCGCGGCGCGCTGCTGGACGCCGCCGAGGGAGCGATCGGCGCGCTCGACTAGCTCAGTGGTAGACGGCGACGCGTGTGCCGTACGCCGCGACGCCGTAGACCCAGACGGCGTTCCAGTACGGGATCCGAACGCACCCGTGGCTCGCCGCATACGTCGGAACCTCGGTCCACCCGTGCAGCGCCCGCAGCCCGTCGAAGTAGCTCGGGTAGTACAGGCGGTTGGGGCTGAATCCGGCGAGCTTGCGGTAGACGCGGAACGTACCGTCCCGGGTCGCGCCCCCGGCGCCGGTGGACACGTGGAGCACGTTCGTCACCTCGCCGTCCTCGACCGTGTAGAGCACCTGCCTCGTTTGGTCGACCTCGAAGTGGAGCCCGTGCCAGTCGTGGCGGGGCCGCGGGACCTTCGGGTCGGCGAGCGCGCGCCACGTGGCCGCGTTCACGGAGAAGAGCCGCGGCATCCGCTGCACCTTGTGGAACGCGACGACCGCGTCGGCGGTGCGGAAGTCGTAGTCGCGGTCGTTCGCCCCGGCGAGCCGGTAGTGGAGCTCCTGCAGGCGCTGCTCCAGGAGCTCGACGAAGACGCCACGGGAGCCCGAGCGCAGCGCCGGGAGCGGCGTCGCGTCGGCGTCGCTCACGCCCGCGTCGCGTCGCAGGTCGGGCGCGGCGAACGACGCGCGCGCCCGGTACGTCCCCGGACTCATGACCCGGAACGTCGCGCGGAAGCCGCCGGCGGCGCCCGTCGCCACCTCCTCCCGCGCCACCACGCGCCCGCCGTGCACGAGCGCGACGTCGACGAGGGCGCCGGGCCGCGCCGGCTTCACGAGGCCGCGGACTGCGACCTCGTCGAACAGCCGCGCCGCGGACATCCGAACCGAGACGACCGCGCGAACCACGACCGTGACCTCGTCGCTCGCGGCGTCGTTCCATGCGGCGTGGAACGTTCGGGTCCCGTCGGGTCGAAGGGTCACCGAGAAGCCCCCGCCGGCGCCCGTCGTCGCCGAGCCGACGACGACGTCGGACTCGTCGAGGATCCGCACGTCCTGGCCGGCCGCGGCGGGGGAGATCTCGCCCGAGAGCGTGACCCGCTCGCCGAAGACGACTCCGGTCGCGGACGCGTCGAGCGTCACGGCCTCGGTCCCGGTCTGCGCGGAGCCGAAGGCCGGCCAGACGAGGACGGCGAGCACGACGGCGAGCAGCGCGGGCACCTTCCTCACCGTCCTCCCACCCTCCGTCCTCCGACGAACGTGTGCACCACCGGGTCATGACCCGGCCGGTAGGGCACCTGCCGGAACGCGTCGCCGTCCAGCACGACGAGGTCCGCCCTCCGTCCGGCCGCCAGGGTACCGTGCGACGCCTCGAGTCCCAGCACCCACGCCGCGTTGACGGTCGCCGCCGCGAGCGACTCCAGCGGGGTCATGCCGTACAGGGAGCAGGCGACGGCGATCGCCTCGGGCATCGACACGACGGGCGACGTGCCGGGGTTGAAGTCGGTCGCGATCGCGACCATCGCGCCCGCGCGCAGCAGCCCGCGCACGTCGGGCGGCGTCGACCGCAGGAACAACGTGGAGGTCGGCAGGACGACCGCCGCGGTCCGCTCGGCGTCGCCGAGAGCCGCGGTCCCGAGGGGCGAGACGTGGTTGAGGTGGTCGGCGCTTCGCGCCCCCATCGCCACCGCCGACTCGGCCGCCCCCGAGGGCCCGAGCTGGTCGGCGTGGCACCGCAGGGGAAGGCCGGCCACCCGGGCGGCCTTGGCGACCGCCCGGAGGTCGGCGATCGAGAACGCGATGTCCTCCACGTACACGTCGACCGCGTCGGCCAGACCCTCCGCGGCGGCCGCGGGGATCAGGTCCTCGCACGCGAGCCGGACCCATTCGGAGCGGTCCAGGCCGGGCGGAACCGCATGGCACGCGAGGAGCGTCACCACGCACGTCTGCGGTGCCTCCTCGGCGAGCCGGCGCGCGAGCCGCGCCTGCCGGAGCTCGCCCTCGACCGAGAGGCCGTAGCCCGTCTTCAGCTCGAGCGCCGTCGTGCCGTGATCGGCCATCTCCCCGACGAGCGGCCGGCAGAACGCCAGCACCTCCTCGTCCGACGCCTCGGCGAGCAGGCGGGCGCTCCGGTAGATGCCGCCCTCGCCGTGCAGCTCCCGATACGAGACGCCCGACAGGCGGGCCTCGAACTCGTCCGCCCGCCATCCCGCGAACGGCAGGTGCGTGTGGCAGTCGACGAAGCCCGGAGCGATCGTGCAGCCCTCGTACCACTCGGGCTCGATCCCCGCGAGCCCGTCGGGCGGGCCGACGTACGTGATGATCCCGTCCTCCCACGCGACCGCGCCCGGGCCCCACTCGACGGGCCACGCCCCGAGCTCGTCGTGGCGGGCGGGGACCGTCCCCGTACCGGCGACGACGCCGGGGGAGGCGACGGTGGGGGCGGCGACCGCGCCGCGCTTCGGGTCGGGCACGGCGGCTATCCAACGGCAGGGCCGGGGGGCCGCGCAACCGCGTCCGTAGACTGCGGGGCGATGAGCGAGGGGGAGCCGGGGTTCCGCGACGTCCTCCGGATCCCCCAGGTCCGGGCCGCCATGGCCGGCACCTTCGTGATCATGCTCGGCTTCGGCATCTTGTCGCCGGTCTTGCCGAACTACGCGCGCTCGTTCGGGGTCGGCTACGACGCGGTCGGCCTGCTGATCTCGGCCTTCTCGTTCGCGCGGCTGCTGGCCGATCCGTTCGTCGGACGCTACATCGATCGGTACGGCGAGCGGGCCATGACGACCCTCGGCGCGGTCGGCGTCGGCGTGTCCTCGATCGCGGCAGGGCTCGCTCCGAACTTCGCGCTGCTCGTCCTCTTCCGATCCGCGGGGGGGATCGGCTCGGCGCTGTTCTTCGCGGGGCTCCTGTCCTTCCTGCTGCGCTCGATCCCACCCGAGCGCTCGGGCCGGGTGATGAGCGTCTACTACGGCTCCTTCAACGTCGGGTTCATCGCCGGCGGGCCGCTGGGCGGCCTCGTCGCCCGGTGGCTCGGACTCGCGGCCCCGCTCCACGTCTACGGCGCCGCCTGCTTCGTGTCGGCCTGGCTCTTCTGGCGGACGATCCGCGACCCGGAGCGCGACGTGCGGGAGGTCCGCCGCGGCGGCGTGCGGCGGCTGCCGTGGAGCCGGGCCTTCGTGGCCGTCCTCGCGGCGAACGGCGCGTACCTGTGGGTGATCGGCGCGATCTGGTCGACCCTGATCCCGCTGTTCGGAACCACGGACGAGGTCGGACTCTCGCTCGGTGGAGTCGGCCTGGCCCTGGGGATCGCCGCCGGGACAGAGCTGGTCTCGCTCTTCCCCGCGGGCAAGGCGACCGACCGGCGCGGCCGCCGCGCCGTCCTGATCCCCTCGCTCGCCGCGCTCGGCGGGATCTCCGCGGTCTTCGGGCTGGCGTCGGCGCCCACGGTGTTCTTCGCCGGAATGGCCGTCCTCGGCGTGGCGAGCGGGTACGCCGGCGTCCCCCCGGCCCCGATGCTCTCGGACGTGACGCCGGAGGAGCTGAAGGGGAGCGCGGTGGCCGTGTTCCGGTTCGTCGGCGACCTGGGCTTCGTGCTCGGACCGCTCGTTGCCGGGTGGGCGGCGGCCGGGCTCGGCTTCCCGGCCGCGTTCGCGATCAGCTCCGTGCCGGTCTTCCTTGCGCTCGCGCTGGTGATCTCGATCCGCGAGACGATGCCGACGCTTCCCAAGGGCGGTGAGGCCGCCGGGCTCTAGCCTGGTGGTGGTCGAGCAGAGGCGGGGAGCCCGACGGTGAAGTTCGCGGCGTCGATCGTGATCCCGGTCGACCAGGGCGCGCTGTGGGAGGTCCTGATCCGGTGGGAGGACCAGGCCCGCTGGTTGAAGGACGCCGATTCGGTGCGGGTGCTCGGGAGCCGGCGGGAGGGGATCGGGGTCCGGCTCGCCGTGAAGACCCGCGTGCTGAACGTCCCGCTGTTCACCGAGCAGGTCGAGGTGACGTTCTGGGACCCGCCGAGGCGCCTGGCGATCGGACATCGGAGCTTCGTTCGCGGCGTCGGCACGTGGGAGCTCGCGCGGGAGGGAGCGGGGACACGCTTCACGTGGACCGAGGAGCTGTCGCTGCCCGTTCCGCTCGTCGGCGAGCTGGCGCTGCTGGTCTACCGGCCCTTCATGCGGCGGCTGATGCGCCGAGGGCTCGAGAGCCTGCGGGCCCACGTCGGGCCGGCGTAGGCGATAGCATCGGCCCGCACCGCAGGGGAGTCCGGCGCGCCGGGCTGAGAGGTGGGCGACGCGGCCCGCGACCCTCGGACCTGATCCGGGTCATGCCGGCGGAGGGAGCGATCGTGACGGGCGTCGCCGAGCGGTTGGAGCAGGTCCTCGAGCGCGAGGCTCCCGCCTGGGGCATCCGGCCCGTTCCGGACGACCGGCGGACGTTGTCCGGTCTGGACCTCGCCGTGCTGTGGGGCGACCTGTCGGTCGGGCTCCTGGTGATGGTGACCGGGGCGTTGCTCGTCCCCGCGCTCGGGCTCGGCTCGGCGCTGCTGGCGATCGTCGTGGGGAGCGTGATCGGCTGCGTCCCACTGGCGCTCGTCGCCCTCGCCGGCGAGCGCGAACGTGTTCCCACGATGGTCCTGCTCCGTCCGGTGCTCGGCGCGCGGGGCTCGTTCCTGCCGTCGGCGCTGAACGTCGTCCAGCTCGTCGGGTGGACGGCCGTCGAGTTCTGGGCCATGGGGGAGGTCGCCAACGTCGCCTCGGCGACGCTGTTCGGGCTGGACGCCCGGAACCTGTGGGTCGCGGTCGTCGCCGTCGTCTGCACCGGGCTCGCGCTTGGCGGGCCCATCCTCGTGGTCCGGCGATGGCTCGAGCGGTTCGGGATCTACGTCCTGGTCGGCACCGCCGTCTGGATCACGGTCGAGGTGTTGCGGGCCGGCGACCTCGGCTCGATCTGGCGAACACCGGGCCAGGGCGGGTTGCCGTTCTGGGTCGCGGTCGACCTCGTCATCGTGATGCCGGTCAGCTGGCTCCCGCTCGCCGCCGACTACACGCGCTTCGCCCGACCGGGATCGCGCGCGGTGGCCGGCACGTACGTCGGCTACCTGATCGGCAACGCCTGGTTCTACGCGCTCGGCGTGCTGCTGTCGCTGGCGGCCGGCGCGAGCGCGGACGCCGTCGGGATCGGCTCGGCGATCGTCGCGCTCGCGGGCGGCGGGCTCGTGCTCCTCGCGCTTCTCGTGGGGGAGAGCGACAACGCGTTCGCCGACATCTACTCGGCCGCCGTGTCGACGCAGAACGTGGCGCCGAGGGTGTCGCAGCGGCGGCTGATCCTGGCCGTGGGCGCCGTCGGGCTGGTGCTGGCGCTCGTGTTCACGATGGAGAGCTACGAGCTGTTCCTGCTGCTGATCGGGTCGGTCTTCGTGCCGCTGTTCGGCGTGTTCGCGGCCGACTACTTCGTGCGCCGCGGCGGCCGGTACGGCGAGGCGCTCCTCTTCGAACCCTCCGGGTTTCGCTGGATCGCGTTCGTCCCGTGGGTCGCGGGATTCGTCGTCTACCAGTGGTGCCTCGCGACCGGCCCCGCGGCGTGGGTCGACGCGGTGCGGACGGCGCTCTCGGACTGGCTCGGGCTTCCCTATCCGCTGTTCGGCTCCCGGCTCGGCGCGAGCCTCCCGGCCTTCTTCGTGGCCTTCGCGCTCGCGCTCGTGCTGCTCCGGCCCGGAGGCCGGCCGGCTACTCGGTGACGGCGCGCTTGGGAGGGGGCGGCGCGGCGACGAGCAGCACGACGGCCGGCTCCTCGGTCGCGTTGGTGATCGAGAGCTCCGAGCCCGCCGGCGCGAGCGCCGCCTCCCACTGCTCCCGGCGCTTCCGGCTCCGGTCGACCTGGACGACGACCTTGCCGGTCACCACGAGCACGATCGCGTCCGAGTCGCGATCGGAGATCGGCCCGAGCCCCTGATTGCGGTCCAGGCACACGACCTCGGACCACAGGCGTTCGGTCTCGAACGCCGTCGCGTGCGCCGGGCCGCCCTCCTCGAAGCGGACGAGGTCTCGCAGGTCCAGCTCCTCCACGCGGCGAAGCCTACCCCGGCCCGACGGCCGGTCCGCGGCGGGCCCTTCGGTAGAC
>JBOGVL010000112.1:0-8508 GCA_050692535.1 Actinomycetota bacterium
CCCGCGTGCTGCGGACGGATCGGGTGGGCAACGTCATGATCGTCTTCGGGCCCACCGGCCTCCTCGTCGAGACCGAGGCCTAACGGCGCAGATCGGGCAGCTTCTGGCCGTCGCCGCGGCCCCGTAGACTGCGGCGCGTGACGCCGTCCAAGACCGCCGGCGCTCCCGTCTACCTCCTCTGGGGCGAGGACGAGTTCCTGCTCCGCGAGGCCGCCCTCGAGGTCCTCGGCGACGTCCGGCCTCGGGAGGTCGACGGCGCGAGCTGGGGAGGAGGCGAGACGGCCGATCTCGCCACGCCGTCGCTGTTCGGCGAGCGCCGAGCGCTCCTGGTCTCCAACGCGAAGGCCCTTCCCGACGGCGGGATGTCCGAGCTGGGCCGGTACCTGGAGGCCCCCGACCCCGAGGCGCCGCTCGTCATCACGGCGACGGTCGGCGAGCGGGCGAAGGCGCCGGCCGCCCTCGTCAAGCTCGTCGCCGGTGTCGGCTCCGTCGTGGAGGTGAAGGTCCAACGCAAGGATCTGCCCGGCTGGCTCGCGCAGCGGGCGCGGGCGCGGGCGCTGAACCTGGCCGCCGAGGGCGCCGGCGCACTGGTCGGGGTCTTCGGGGAGGAACCCGCGGCACTGGATCAGGCGCTCGACCAGCTCGGCTCCGCGTTCCCGGGTGAGCGGATCACGGCCGCGCTGGTCGCGCGTCAATTTCGTGGGCTCGGCGAGCAGCACACCTGGGATCTGTGCGACCGCGCCTTCGCGCGGGACCTCCCGGGGGCGATGCGCTCGCTCCAGACGCTGATGGCGGCCCGGGGCGAGGGGCTGATGATCCTCGGCGCGATCGCGGCCCGGCTCCGCGACCTGGTCCGCGTCCGATCGGTGCCCGAGCGAACCCCGCCGGCGGAGCTCGCCAAGCAGGCCGGTCTGCGGTTCGAATGGCAGGCGCGCCGCTATCGCGACCAGGCGATGCGGTTCTCGCTCGAGGAGCTCGTCGAGGTTCACGAGCGGGTCGCCTGGGCGGATCGCGCGCTCAAATCCGGGGCAACCGACGACGTCGTGCTGCCCATGGTGGTCGTCGCGATCGCCGGAGAGCCGGCGGCCGTCCCCGTCTAGCCGGCGGCGCGGTTGGCGGCCTTGGCGAGGCGCGACTTGTGGCGCGCGGCCGTCCGCTTGTGGACGATGCCCTTGGAGGCCGCTTTGTCGAGGGCGCGGCTCGCCTCGCGAGCGCTGCCCTGTGCGGCGTCGGCGTCGCCCTCGGCGACCGCCGTCGAGACCTTCTTGGAGGCGGTCTTGAGGGACGTCCGGACCGCCTTGTTGCGCTGCCGGCGCTTCTCGTTCTGCCGGTTCCGCTTGATCTGGGACTTGATGTTCGCCATGAGCGACGGAGTCTACCAGCGAGGATGCGCCGTTCGGCCCGTACCATAGGCCCGCCGTGACCGACCTCGACCGCATCCGGAACTTCTGCATCATCGCCCACATCGACCACGGGAAGTCGACGCTGGCCGATCGCCTGCTCGAGCTCACACACGCCGTCGCCGACCGCGACATGCGCGAGCAGTACCTCGACAAGATGGACCTCGAGCGCGAGCGCGGCATCACGATCAAGGCCCAGGCCGTTCGCCTGGCCTATCGCAGCGCCGGCGCGGACTACGAGCTGAACCTGATCGACACCCCCGGGCACGTCGATTTCACGTACGAGGTCTCTCGCTCGCTGGCGGCGTGCGAGGGCGCCGTTCTCCTCGTGGACGCCGCGCAGGGGATCGAGGCCCAGACGCTGGCCAACTTCCACCTGGCCCGCGACGCCGGCCTGCGGATCGTC
The DNA here is from genome assembly GCA_050692535.1 of Actinomycetota bacterium. Classification (GTDB taxonomy): domain Bacteria; phylum Actinomycetota; class UBA4738; order UBA4738; family HRBIN12; genus CALGFI01. Next base: position 1,807 of record JBOGVL010000112.1, read on the forward strand.
CCGGTCCTGAACAAGATCGATCTCCCACAGGCCGACGTGGCCGAGACCGGCCGAGAGCTCGCGGAGCTGGTCGGCTGTCGACCCGAGGACGTCCTCGCCGTCTCCGGGAAGACCGGCGAGGGGGTGACCGAGCTGATCGAGCACGTGATCGAGCGGGTCCCGCCCCCGGACGGATTGCGCGAGGATCCGCTCCGTGCGCTGATCTTCGACTCGAGCTTCGACGCGTACCGTGGGGTCGTCGCGTATCTCCGAGTGAAGGACGGCGTGTTGCCGTCACGCTCGAAGGTGCGATTCATGGCGACCGGCCTGGATTCGGAGGCCGAGGAGGCCGGCGTCTTCGCCCCCGAGGCCACGCCGGTGCCGCGGCTCGAGGCGGGCGAGGTGGGCTACCTCATCACCGGGCTGAAGGACGTCCATCAGGTGAAGGTCGGCGACACGGTCACGATCGCGGGCAAGCAGGGGTCGCGGGCGCCGTTGCCCGGCTACCGCGAGCCGAGGCCGATGGTCTGGAGCGGCCTGTTCCCGGCCGAGGGCGGCGACTACGCCGAGCTCCGGGAGGCGCTCGACCGGCTCAAGCTGAACGACGCCGCGCTCGTCTACGAGCCCGAGACGTCGCAGGCGCTGGGGTTCGGGTTCCGCTGCGGCTTCCTCGGGCTGCTGCACATGGACATCGTGAAGGAGCGCCTCGAGCGCGAGTTCGGCCTCGAGCTGATCGCCACGGCGCCGAACGTCGAGTTCCACGTGATACGCGGCGAGGAGGTCCTCGTCGTGCACAACCCGAGCGAGATGCCGCAGGCGGGGACCTACGACCGCGTCGAAGAGCCGGTCGTGCGGGCGACGGTCATCACGCCGAGCGAGTACCTCGGGCCGGTGCTGGAGCTCTGCCAGGCACGACGCGGCGAGCTCGGCAACATCACTTACCTGTCCCCCGAACGGGCCGAGGTGCACTACCAGCTTCCCCTCGCGGAGATCATCTTCGACTTCTTCGACCAGTTGAAGTCGCGCACGAGGGGTTACGCGTCGCTCGACTACGAGCCGATGGGCTACCTGCCGTCTGACCTCGTCCGGGTGGATGTCCTGCTCCACGGCGAGCCGGTCGACGCCTTCTCGAGCGTGGTGCACCGCGACAAGGCTCCGCAGTACGGCCGCCAGATGGTCGAGCGCCTGCGGGAGCTGATCCCGCGGCAGCTGTTCGACGTCGCGATCCAGGCCTCGATCGGCTCCAGGATCGTGGCGCGCGAGACCGTGAAGGCCAAACGCAAGGACGTGCTCGCCAAGTGCTACGGCGGCGACATCACGCGCAAGCGGAAGCTGCTCGAGCAGCAGAAGAAGGGCAAGGCGCGACTTCGACGCGTCGGCCGCGTCGATGTGCCGCAGGAGGCGTTCATCGCGGCGCTGCGCGTGGACCAGCGCCTCCCGACGGACGGGAAACGATGAGCGCGGGCGTCTACGTCCACGTCCCGTTCTGCCTCACGCGCTGCGGCTACTGCGACTTCAACGCCTACGCCGGGCTCGATCACCTCGCGTCCCGCTACGTGGCCGCGCTCCTCCGCGAGGCCCAGCTCGCCGGTCCGTCGTGGGCGGGGGAGGAGGTCACCAGCGTGTTCTTCGGCGGCGGCACGCCCACGACGCTCGAGGTCGCGAACCTGGGGGCGTTGCTGGCCGGTCTGCGCGATCGCTTCGACCTGACGCCGAACGCCGAGGTCACGATCGAGGCGAACCCGGACACCGTGGACGAGGCCAGGCTCGCGGGCCTGCTCGACGCCGGGTACGCGCGCCTGTCGATGGGGGCGCAGTCGTTCGACCGGCAGGTGCTGGCGGCCCTCGAGCGCCTGCACGATCCGTCCTCGGTCCGCCGGGCGATGCGCGACGCCCGCCGGGCCGGCCACGCGAACGTCAACCTCGATCTGATCTACGGCGCGAACGGCGAGACGCTCGAATCGTGGGCGAGCTCGCTTCGCGAAGCGATCGACCTCGGGCCGGAGCACGTGAGCGCGTACGCCCTCACGGTCGAGGCGTCGACACCGCTGGGGCGCAGGGTTCAGCAGGGCCTCGTGCCGCCGCCCGACCCGGACCTGCAGGCCGACATGTTCGAGCTGGCGTGCGACGCACTCGCCCGGGCCGGGTACGGCCACTACGAGGTGTCCAACTGGGCGAAACCCGGATACGAGTGCGTGCACAACCTGGGCTACTGGGAGCGGCGGCCGTATCTGGGGCTCGGCGCCGGCGCGCACTCGTACCGGGGCGAACGGCGTTGGTGGAACGTGCGGCCTCCCGAGGAGTACCTGTCGCTGGTCGCAGCCGGGCGGCTCCCCGTCGGCGGCAAGGAGCGACTGGAACCGGGCGACGCCTACCTCGAGGAGGTGTTCCTCCGCCTTCGGATCCTGGAGGGCGTTCCGGCGTCCTGGGTCGAGCCGGAGCGCGCCGCCCCGTTCCTCGAGTCCGGCCTCCTTCGCGACCACGCCGGGGCACTCGTCCCGACGGAACGCGGGATGCTCCTGCTGAACGAGCTCGTCTTGGCGCTGGCCGGCTAGCTCGAGGGGTCGAGGTCGGCGCCGCAGCCGCCCGTCTGCAGGAACGGGACCACGTCGTCGTTGACCGGCCACGCGAACTCGTTCACGTCGACGACCCGCAACTCGGTGCCCTCGAGGACGAACCAGGTCTCCGCGACATCCCAGTCGCCCGGCGCGTCGACGGGAACGGCCGCCGTCGTCGAGACGAACGCGCGGCCGCCCTGGTACGGCTCGCACCGGATCGCGTCGGACGCGCCGGCGTCTCCGCCCAGCCAGAGCTGCGGCTCCGCCCCGCCCTCGAACCCCTGGTAGCCGAACGCGGCAGTCCCCGGCGGCGCGACGGTCACGGGAACGACCTGCGTCGCCCCACCGTCGGCGTGGACCTCGAACAGGTTCAGGCCCGCGATCGAGAACTGGACGTTCTGCACGAGCAGCTCGTCGGTCCCGTCGCCGTCCACGTCGAGGGCGGCGAACGCCGAGCACGTCTGGTCGCACTCGAGCGGTCCGTACGAGGCGTCCGCCAGGCCGTCCCCGGTGATGTCCACGGCGACGACCTCGAACCCGCCCTGCCCCTGCGGACATCCGCCGGTGTCGCCCGCCCTCGTCGCGACGAACGCGGTGCCGTCGACCCCGGGAGCGAAGACGCCGGAGACGCTCGTCACGCCGCAGACAGGGAACCCGAGCCCGATGTCCTGGACGCCCGCCGCCGACGGGCTCACGGTGGGTGATGAGTCTGGCAGGGACGGCGACGGCGTGGCCTGTTCGAGCGAGGGGACCGGCTGCCAGGCGATCGCGATTCCGAGGATGTCGTCCAACAGGACGGTCCGTGCCGATCCGTCGGGCTTGATGACGATGAGGCTCGTCGTCTCCGTCTGTTCGTCGATGGACGTAAACGCGATCGCCGATCCAACGGGCGACCAGATGGGTGACTGATCGATCGCGATGTCGTCGGTCAGCCTCGTCTGCCCGGTACCGTCGGGATTCATCACGTAGATCTCGTCAGGCTGGTCGCTCGGTCCTGGGCGGACGACGTCACGCCTCGAACGAAAGACGATCCGATCCCCGCCGGGGGACCAGTCCGGATCGAGATCGACTGTCGGGCTGTTGGTGAGGTTTTGGATGCCAGTCCCGTCCGCATTCATTACATAGATGTCCCAGCCCTGCCGGTTCCCTTCGGGCCCGAGGCCGACAAACGCGATCCTGCGGCCGCCCGGCGACCAGTCAGGCCACCCCGCCCCCCCGATCTCGGTCAACTGACGCAAGTTGGTCCCGTCCGCCTCCATGACCGCAACAGCGCTTCCCGTCCCCGTGTCGATGCTGAGTGCAATCTGGGTTCCGTCCGGAGACCACGTCGGAGTCCGCCCAAACGAACTGGGAGCTGTGAGTCGCTGCAAGTCGGTGCCATCCGCATTCATCGTCCAGACGCTGTCGCCGCTGACGGCGAGTCTTCTGCCGTCGGGCGACCATTCCAGGCTCGTGACGGACCCCGAGATCCTGGCGATCTCGCGCCTCTCCGAGCCGTCCGGCTCCATCACCCATACAGTCGAGGACATGTGGGGAATCCCGTCCTCGTCCTCCGTCTGATCCACCTCCGCATACGCGATCAGCCCGTTCGACACCGCCGTCCCGATCGGACGATGCTCCGCGGTGTCGCGAAAGATTCGGTTCAGAGCAAGGAAACCGCCAATCGAGCCGACAACGACGACGAGCGCGAGCACTCCACCCTGCACGCGACGCGCAATCCGGCGGCGCTCTCTCCGGCGGATGAGGTCCTCGTACACCCCGGTGGGGTCGGCGGGACGAGCCGCGCGCTCCAGCTCGGTCCGCAGGCGCTCATCCAGTGCCACGGTGGTTCGCCTCCTCGGGTTCCTCGACGCCGAGCGCGTCGGCCAGCGCCGCCCGCGCCCGAAACAGGGTGCTCTTGACGGTTCCCTCGTTGACCTTCAGCGCCTCCGCGACCTCGCGCGTGTCGAGCTGGAGGTAGTAGCGGAGGACCACGGCCTCGCGCTGCCGACGGGGGAGCGTGGCGAGCGCCCGCTCCGTGTCGACGGTTCGCTCCGCGCCGAGGGCCGGATCCTCCGACCACGTCGAGCCGCGCAGCCGGGCCTTGGCCTTGCGCTCCGATCGCAGGCGGCGGAGACCGCTCCGCGCCAGGTTCAGCGCAACCGTGGTCACCCACGCGTCCATCGACTGGATCTCCTCGCCCTTCTCGGACCGCTCCCAGGCTCGGAGGAGCGCCTCTTGCACCGCGTCCTCGGCGGCGGGGCGGCTCCCGCACGCCAGCGCGATGCCCGCCACCAGGCGTGGATACCGGGTGTGGAGGAACTCCCGGAGCGCGATCTCGTCCACTCGCATTCGTGTCGAGCGTAGGACGCTCGGAAGGCCCCGGCGGTTGTCGTCGCGCGTGCGCCGGTTCCTAGCACTCTCGAAGGTAGACTGCTAATCGCCATGGTGGAGCCCGAGCTCGGACCCCGGAAGGTCGCCGTCCTGCGCGCCGTCGTCGAGGAGTACGTTCGCAGCGGCGAGCCCGTCGGCAGCGAGACCATCGCGGAGCGGTCCGGCCTGGGTGTCTCCTCGGCGACCATCCGCAACGAGATGGCCGCGCTGGAAGAGCTCGGCTACCTGACGCACCCGCACACCTCGGCCGGCCGCATCCCCACGGACGTCGGCTACCGTAAGTTCGTCGACTCGCTCCCGCCGGGCGGGCGCCTGCGCGACGCCCAGCGGCGCGCGATCGCAGCCTTCTTCGCCGAGACGATGCTCGACCTCGAGGAGGTCCTCAAGGGCACGACCCACCTCCTCTCCCGCGTAACCCAGTACGCGGGACTGGCGGTCCCGCCGCGCGGCTCGGACGAGATGATCCTTCGGACGGAGCTGTTCGAGATCGGCCCCGCCCTGATGCTCCTGGTCGTCGGCCAGCACGGACGGGTCGACAAGGCCATGGTCGACCGGCCGGAGGGCCTGGACTCCGACGGTCTCGCCGCCCTCGACCGCCGGCTCACGGACCTGTTCCGGGGCAAGGATCTCGCGGAGGCGCGAATCGAGGCGCTGAAGGCGGCCGCCACGGCCCGCGATCTCGAGCGCGAGTTGCTGGTCGCCGCCTCCGACATGTTCGGCATCATGCAGGCCGGCGGGGGCACCCACCACGTCCTGATCGGGGGGGTGGCGAATCTGGCCGACGAGGCCGCCCACTGGCGACGCGAGACCGTTCGCCGCCTGTTCGAGGCGCTCGAGAACGAGAGCGAGATGCTCGAGGTGCTTCGCGACGTGAGCACCGGCGACGTGAACGTGACGATCGGGGCGGAGCACCCGCAGACCGGCGAATGGGAGGCCTCGATCGTGAGCGCGCCGTTCGGATCCGCCGCCAACGCCCTGGGCACGGTCGGCGTCGTCGGTCCGACGGCGATGGACTACGTCTCCGTCATGGCCTCCGTGCGCGCCGTTGCCCGCCGGCTCTCCGAGCTCGCGACGGAGCTCGACGCCTAGCGCATGGCAGGGATCCGCGACCTCTACGAGATCCTCGGCGTCGGGCGCGACGCCTCCGGCGAGGAACTCCGCAAGGCCTATCGGCGGCTCGCGCGCGAGTACCATCCGGACGTCAACCCCGAACCCGCCGCCGAGGAGCGCTTCAAGGAGGTCTCGGCCGCCTACGAGATCCTGTCCGATCCACAGAAGCGCCAGCAGTACGACCTCTACGGACAGGGGCGCGGCGCGGCCGAGTCTCCGTTCGGTGACGTGGCCGACCTGTTCGAGGCGTTCTTCGGCCAGGGAACGTTCGGCGGACGGCGGACGGCGACGCGCCGGACGCGGACGCAGCACGGAGAGGATGTCTTCGCGGAGTTGCGACTCACGTTCCGCGAGGCGGTCTTCGGCGCCCGCCGAGAGGTCGGGATCGCCCGCCTCGAGCCCTGCGACCGGTGTTCGGGCTCCGGCGCCGAGCCGGGGACGACGGCGCAGCGCTGTCACACGTGTGGTGGGAGCGGACAGGTCCAGGACGTTCGCCGCAGCATCTTCGGCACCGTCATGACCGCACATCCCTGCACCACGTGTGAAGGCACCGGCGAGGAGCTGACGACGCCGTGCGAGCGCTGCGACGGACGGGGCCGAGTCGCCCGGGAGGCGTCCGTTCCCGTCGACATCCCGGGCGGCGTCTCGGACGGGCTGGACCTGCGGATCGCCGGCGTCGGGC
>JBOGVL010000113.1:0-8505 GCA_050692535.1 Actinomycetota bacterium
CCGCGACACCATCCTGTTCGTTAGCATCGCGGCGGGGCTGGGCGGGTCGACCCGAAGCCTGGTGACCGTGTTGTCGCGCCTCGATCCCGGCGTGCGGCGGGTCCTGGCCACGCCGGCCACCGGGAAGCTCCCGGCGCTGGTGGCGGAGCGGGGGCTCGCCGACGAGCAGGTGCCGATCCCCAAGCCCAACGATCGCCGGGTGCGCAGGGCCTCGCGGATCGTCGCCGCCTACCGCATCGCCCGATGGGCTCGTCGCAACGCCGCGCGCCTGGCGGCGATCCACGCGAACGGCCTGCAAGAGGTCAGCCTGGTCGCGCCCGCCGCCCTCGCCAGCGGGGTTCCGCTCGTGATGTGGATCCACGACTTCGAGGTGTATGCGTGGACCCGGCGCCTGAGCCCACTGGTGCGCCGGCTGCTGCGCGGACGCGACGTCCGCTGGGCCGCCGTGTCCGGCACCGCGCGCGACGTGCTCGTCGAGAGTGGACTGGCCGACGCGAAGGACGTGGAGATCGTCCCGAATCCGATCGACCCGGACGACGTCCGGGCGGAGCGGCTCGACCGGGCCGGCGTCGTGTCCGTCGGATTCATCGGCTCGGCCGAGCGGCGCAAGGGGTTCCATCTCCTGGCCGACGTCGACCGGGCGCTCGCCGACGTCTCGCTGCGGTGGGACCTCTACGCGAGCTCGCCCTCGGAGGATGATCCGGCGTGGGCGCGCCTGCGCGCGCTGCCCCCCGAACGGATCACGTTCCACGGCAAGGTAGAGGACATCCGCCCGGCGTACGCCGAGAGCGACGTCGTCTTCTGTCCCTCGCTCAAGGAGTCGTTCTGCCGGGTCGCGGCGGAGGCAATGCTGAACGCGATCCCCGTCGTCGCCAGCGACATCGCGCCGCTCCGCGAACTCGTGGGCGACGACGCGGGCGTCCTCTTCCCGCCCGAAGATGTTCTCGCCGCGGCGGCGGCGCTTCGCCGTCTCGTGCTCGACCCGGCCCTCCGCGAGACGCTCGGCGGGCGTGGTCGCGAGCGCGCGCGCGACTTCGAACCCGATCGTGTGGTCGAGCGGCTCACGGCCCTGTACCGGATCGCGGGCGTCCCGGCGGAGACGCCGTGAGGGTCCTCCACGTCGTCGCCAGCGGCCGGCGCCGGGGGGCCGAGATCTTCGCCGGCGACCTCGTGGGCGCCCTGGACGACGCGGGCGTCACCCAGCACGTGGCCGTGCTTCGAGACCGCGAGAGCTCTGTCGAGTTCGGGGCGCCCGTGACGCAGCTCGCGGCGCATGGCGCGAACGGGAACGGGTGGGACGTGGCGCCGTTCGACCCCGGCACCCTGCGGCGTCTGCGCGCGGTCGTGCGAAGCTGGTCTCCCGACGTCGTCCAGGCGCACGGCGGCGAGCCGCTCAAGTACGCCGTCGCCGCGACGATGGCGGGGACCGGTCCGCCGGTCGTCTACCGGCGGATCGGGACGGCTCCACAGGAGATCGTCAGCGGCCCGCGGCGGGCCGCCTACGGCTGGTTGATGCGTCGGGCCTCCCGCGTGGTGGCCGTCGCGGACGTCCTGCGTCGAGAGGTCATTCGGATCTTCCGCGTGCCGGCCGGGCGGGTCGTCACGATCCCCAACGGCGTCGACGCCCGTCGCCTCCTCCCCGTTCGGGGGCGCGACGAGACGCGGCGCACGCTCGGGTTGCCGGCCGACGTGCCGGTGCTCCTGGCGCTCGGGGCCCTGGTCTGGGAGAAAGACCCGATGACGCAGCTCGAGATCGCGGAGCGGATCGCCCGCACGAGCCCGAAGGCCGTGTTCCTCATGGTCGGCGACGGTCCGCTTCGCGAGCCGGTGAGGGCCGCGATCGCCGATCGGGGGCTCGAGGACCGCGTGCGCATGCTCGGCGCCCGGGACGACGTCGCCGACATCCTCGCGGCGAGCGACGCCCTGCTGTTCGCGAGCTGTTCCGAGGGGATGGCGGCGAGCGTCATCGAGGCCGGCATGGCCGGCCTCGCCGTGGCGGCCTTCGCCGTCGGCGGCATCCCGGAGGTGATCGAGGACGGCGTGACCGGCGTGCTGGCAGCTCCTGGCGACGTCGAGCGCCTCACCGCGGCGGCGTTGCGGCTCCTGGAGGACGCGCCCCACCGGGCATCGATCGGCGGCGCGGCGAAGGAGGCCTCGGTCCGGTTCGACATCCACGACGTCGGCCGCCGTTACCTCGCGGTCTACGAGCGTCTGCTGGAGGCGCGATGATCCCCGCCACGCCGGAAGGCGACCCGGCGTCGGTCGGCGGCCGCCCCCCGCGCGTGACCGTCCTGTACGTGATCGCGTACGGGCGGAGCGGCAGCACGATCCTGGGGAACATCCTCGGCGAGCTCGAGGACGTCGTCCACGTGGGCGAGCTCCGATCCCTCTGGGGTCTCGGGCTCCTGGGCAGGCGGGTGTGCGGGTGCGGCGTCCCCCTCGCCTCGTGTGAGTTCTGGCGGAGCGTGGTCAAGGCGGGTCCCGCGGCCCCGGACGCGGGCGATTTCGATCCCCGCGAGGCGAGGCGGCTGCAGATCGAGGCCGTCCGCCTTCGAACGACGCGGTCGGTCCTGCGGCTGGGCGGGCGCCTGGAGGACGCTCCGCCCGAGCTGCGGGCGTACGCCCCGCTCGCGGACCGGCTCTATCGGGGGATCTCCGAGGTGACGGGCGCCCGCGTCGTCGTCGACACGTCCAAGCACGTTCCCGACGCGGCCTTGCTCACCGTGCTCCCGAACGTCGACCCGTACTTCGTCCATCTCGTTCGCGATCCCCGCGCGGTCGCGTACTCGTGGCGTCGCGTCATGCGATCTCCGGGGGAGGGCCGTCGAGAGGAGATGCCGCGACACGGGGCGTTCACCAGCGGGCGGAGCTGGCTCGTGTCCAACCTCGGCGCCGCCGCGGTTCGCCGCGCCGCGGGACCGGGCCGTTCCCTGATGATTCGGTACGAGGATTTCGTCGTCCGTCCGCGGGAGTTCTCCGAGCGGATCATCGACTTGATCGGCGGGACCTCGGGCACGCTACCGTTCGTCGACGACCACACCGTGCGCCTCGGCGGCAACCACACGGCCGGCGGGAACCCAGCCCGCCTCGTGGACGGCGCCACGCGGATCCGCCTGGACGACGAGTGGAGATCCGAGCAGCGGGCCGGGTCGCGCTTCGTCGCGACCGCGTTCGGACTGCCGCTCCTGCACCGGTACGGCTACCCACTCGTGGCGGGACGACGCCGGTGAAGCGCAGGGTCCTCCTCCTCGTCAAGGGCCTCGGGCGCGGCGGCGCCGAGCAGCTGCTCGTGAGCGCGGCGCGCCATCTCGACCGGACGCGGTTCGACTACGAGGCCGCGTATCTCCTGCCGTACAAGGACGCGCTGGTCGACGACCTCCGCGCCGCCGGTCTTCCGGTCGCGTGCCTGTCCGGGGCCCGGGGCATCGGCTGGCTCGGCCGGCTCCGCTCGCTCGTGCGCCGCCGACGCATCGACCTCGTTCACGTCCACTCGCCGTACGCGGCGATCGGGGCGAGGCTCGCCTTGCCCCGGGGCCCGAAGCTCGTCTACACGGAGCACAACGTGTGGGCCAGGTACCATCCGGCGACGCGCTGGGCCAACCTGGCGACGTTCCCCCGCAACGACCACGTCTTCGCCGTCGCCGACGACGTCCGGGCCTCGATCGTGTATCCACGGGGGATCTCGTTCCTCCAGATGCCGCCCACCGAGACGCTGCACCACGGGATCGACCTCGACCGGTTCCCGGCGCCGGGCTCGTCGAACGGCGTCCGCGCCGAGCTCGGGATCGCGGATGGCGCCCCCCTCGTGGGGACGGTCGCCAACTTCAAGGCGCACAAGGCGCACGACGTGCTGCTGCGGGCGGCGGTCCGGGTGCGACGCGACGTCCCCGACGTCCGGTTCGTGCTGGTCGGCACGGGCCCGCTCGAGGACGAGGTCCGCCGGGAGGCCCACGCGATCGGGGTCGGGGACCAGGTCGTCTTCGCCGGCTTCCGGGAGGACGTCCCGAGGGTCGCGGCGGCCTTCGACGTGTTCGCCCTCCCCTCCACCTACGAGGGGCTGTCGATCGCCCTCCTGGAGGCCATGGCCCTCGGGAAGCCTCCGGTGGTGACGCGCGTGGGCGGACTGCCCGAGGTCGTCGACGACGGTGTCTCCGGCCTGCTCGTGCCCTCGGGGGACCCGGAAGCCCTCGCCACGCAGATCGTCCGGCTCCTCCGGGACCCGAAGATGCGGGCGGACATGGGCGAGGCGGCGCGTCGGCGCGCCGGAGCCTTCGACATCCGGCGGGCGGTCCGGCGGACGGAAGAGGTCTACGGGGAGCTGCTCGGATGACCCGGCGGACGGACGATGCGGCGCTCACCTTGCGGCCCTACGGGCCTCGCGACGAGGCGGCGGTGCTCGAGCTGCTCACGGCGAGCCTCGGCGGGGGACCCGCCGGCCGCCGCCCGGCGGAGTTCTTCCGTTGGAAGCACCTGGAGAACCCCTTCGGCCGATCCTTTCTCCTGCTCGCCGAGGACGCCGGCCGGGTGGTCGGGCTGCGTGCCTTCATGCGCTGGCGGTTCGAGAGCGAGGGTCGCGTGGTGACGGCGGCGCGGGCGGTCGACACGGCCACCGATCCGGAGTATCAGGGCCGAGGCATCTTCACCCGTCTCACGCTCGCCGCCCTGGACGCCCTTCGGGACGAGGTCGATCTGATCTTCAACACCCCGAACGAGAAGAGCCTCCCCGGCTACCTCAAGATGGGCTGGGAGGTGCTCGGCACCGTGCCGGTCTGGGTCGGCGTCCGTCGCCCGATCCGCTTCGCCCGCGGCGTCGGATCCATCGGCGAACCCAACGAGGTCCCGCCGCAGATCCCGGTGTCCGCCCCGGCCGCGTCCGAGGTCCTCGAGGACGAGGAAGGCGTCGCGTCGTTGCTCCGTCTGCCGGGACGCGACGGGCGCCTCTCGACCCCCCGCGACGGCGCATACCTGCGTTGGCGCTACGGCGCGGCTCCGCTGCTCGACTACCGCGCCGTCCGCGTTTCCGAGCGGGGCCGGCTCCGCGGGTTCGCGGTGTTCCGGGTCCGGACTCGGGGAGCGCTCATCGAGGCCAGCGTCGCCGACGCCGTCGCCGAGCCCGGCGACGTCGTCACCACGGCGAAGTTGCTCCGGGCGGTCGCGAGGGCGTCGCGGGTCGATCACGTCGCCGCGTCGTTCGCGTCGGGGACGGATGCGGCCCGCGCGGCCCGCCGCGCGGCCTTCCTCCGATCCCGACGGGGCGCGACGGTCGTGGTGCACGTCCTCGGGGCGCGATCGGATGGTCCGGACCCGCGTCGGCTCGACTCGTGGAACTTCACGCTCGGCGATCTGGAGGTGTTCTAGCCGATGCAGGCGCAACCCACCGCGGTCGTGCCGCGCGGGATCGTCGTCGGCGTCGGGCTGGGGCTCACCGCCGCGTACGTGCTCGCGTTCGTCCTGCTGATGAACCGCACCGACTACGACACCTGGGGCGCGGCGGCCATCGTTCCCATCCTGCTCGTGGTGACGCTGCCGGCGCTGGCCAAGCAGGCCGAACGAGAGAACGACCGACGCCTCTTCTGGCTGCTCTGCCTCGCGCTCGCGGTGAAGCTGGCGGCCACGCTGATCCGTTACTACGTGGTGTTCGACGTCTACGGCGGCCGCGCCGACGCAAGGGGCTACGACGGGGGGGGAACGAAGATCGCCGAGAGCTTCCTTCAGGGCGACTTCTCGACCCAGCTGGAGGACTTCAGCGGGACGAACTTCATCGTCCTGCTGACCGGCGTCTTCTACACGCTCACGCGGCCGACGCTGCTGGGTGGCTTCTTCGTGTTCTCATGGCTCGCCTTCGTCGGGATGTTCCTGTTCTACCGCGCCTTCGTCATGGCCGTGCCGGAGGGCAGGTCACGAACGTATGCTCGCCTGCTGTTCTTCCTCCCATCGATGTTGTTCTGGCCCGGCAGCATCGGCAAGGAAGCCTTCATGGTCTTCGCGCTCGGGGTGGCGGCGTTCGGCGTCGCACACGTCGTGACGGGGCGGACGGTGAAGGGCCTCGTGTTGGTCGTGCTCTCCCTGTGGCCGGCGGCCGTCGTGCGCCCGCACATCGCCGGCATGCTCGCCATCGCGCTGGTGGTGGCGTTCCTGATCCAGCCGATGCGGAACCGGGACCGACCGCTGGCGGTCGTCTTCCGGGGCCTCACGCTGGTTGTCCTGGTGGCGGTCTCGATCTTCCTCGTGCGGGAGACGCAGCAGTTCCTCCGGGCCGAGTCGATCGCCGAGGCCCTCTCCCAGACGTCGGACCAAACCGGGAAGGGCGGGTCCGAGTTCACCCCGGTCAACTTCTTCACACCGCTCGGCGCGCCGATCGCCACGTTCACGGTGCTCTACCGGCCGACGCTCGCCGACGCGCACAACGTCCAGGCCGTGCTCGCCGGGCTGGAGGGGTCGTTCCTGCTCCTGTTCACGCTGTTCCGATGGCGGTGGGTGGTGGCGGCCTTCCGGAGCCTTCGACGCCAGCCGTACGTGGCGTTCGCCGTCGCGTACGTCGGGATGCTCGTGATCGGGCTCTCCTCGTTCGCGAACTTCGCGCTCCTCGCACGGGAGCGGGTCCAGCTGCTCCCCTTGTTCTTCGTCCTGCTGTCGATCCCGCCGCGGCCCCGGGAGGCGCCCGACGCGGTGCCGCCACGCCCGGAGCGGGTCCTCGTGGCGACCCGATCGGGCTCCGGCTGAGGCATGTCCTCCACCGGGTGGCGCACCGCCGCGTCGCCGGCGCGCGTCGATGCGATCGGCGCCGCGCTGCTCGGCGCGCTCGTCGCCTGGACCTTCGCGTCCGCCGCGATCGCCGGGGGCTCTCCCGTCCCGGTCGCGGCCGTCGTCCTCGCGTGCGCGGCCGCCCTCGTCGTGGGTCGCGCGACCGGGCGTTTCGCACGATGGCTCGTCCCCGCCGCCGTGGCGGCGTCGGCGGCCGTCCTGATCCTGACGCCGAAGGCCTTCACCTCCGCCCCGCTCCAGGGTCCCTTCGGCTACGCGAACGCGGCCGGCGCCTTCTTCGCGCTGGCGTCGGTCGCGTCGGCCGTCGGAGCGGTGACGACGAGGATCCCGGCCGTGCGGGCGGCGTGGATCGCGGCCGCCGCCGTCTTCGCGGCCGTGCCGCTGGTCCGCGGCTCGCTCGCCGCCGCGGCGCTCCTCACGCTTCCGGCGCTCGCGCTGCTCCTCGCCCGCGATCCATCGAGGAGCCGGGCCGTGGTCGCGGGATGCGCGGGCCTGTTCGTGCTCACGCTCTTCCTGACGATCGTCCTCGGCGTGTCGGGCGGCGGGGGGGCGCGGGGGAACGAGGGCGGTGCGGTCGAGTCGGCGCTCTCGGGTCGCCGGCTGGCGCTGTGGCACGACGCGCTCTCCATCATGGCCGAGCATCCGGTGGCGGGCGTGGGACCCGGGCGGTTCGCGGAGGTCAGCGACGTGGCGGCCCGCGATCCCGACGCGAGGTGGGCCCACCACGAGTTCCTCCAGCAGGGGGCCGAGGAGGGGGTGGTCGGCCTCGTGCTGCTCGTCGCGCTCGTCCTTTGGGGGTTCGCCCGCTCCTGGGTGACGCCGTCGGCGGACGTCGCGACCGCGCTGGGCGCCTCGGCGCTCGCGCTCGTCGCCATCCATGCGTGCGTCGACTACGTCTTGCACTTCCCCGCGATCCCGGTCGCCGCCGCCGCGCTCCTCGGCGCGACCCAGGCGACCGTCGGCCGGCGAGGCCGGGCACGGACGGAGCGTGATGAAGCCGATCTCGTTGGCGCGTAAGGCGATCAAGACGGCCGTGCTCCCGTACGGCCTGGTCGCGCGTCGCCGGGCCGGCGACCTGACGATCCTGCTCTACCATCGCGTCGGGGACCGGCCCGACGAGATCGAGCTGTCCGGCGCCGTCTTCGAGCGACATCTCGCGGCGCTGTCGGAGCGCGAGCGCGTGCTCACGCTCGACGACGCGCTTGCCGGGCGCGAGGGCGGGGTGGTGGTCTCGATCGACGACGGCTATCGCGACTTCCACGAGCGCGTGGTCCCGCTGCTCGTCCGCTTTCGCATCCCCGCCGTCCTGTACCTCGCCACCGGGCTCGTCGCCGACGGCGGGCCCGCCGGGCCCGACGCCCTCACGTGGGAGCACCTCCGGGAGGCGGTGGGAACCGGGCTGGTCACGGTCGGCGCCCACACGCACGGCCACGTCGACCTCTCCGACGCGACCGAGGGCGTGGCCGATGGGGAGATGCGGCGTTCCCAAGAGCTGATCGAGGACCACCTCGGCGTCCCCTGCCGGCACTTCGCCTACCCGTGGGCCGTCGGGTCTCCGGCGGCCGACCGCGTCGCCCGCCGGTTGTTCGACTCGGCCGCGCTCGACGCCTGGAAGACCAACCGCCGTGGGCGGACGGATCCCCACCGGCTGGGACGGACGCCGGTGCTGCGGAGCGACGGCACGCTGTTCTTCTCGGCGCGGGCCCGCGGGCTGCTTTTAGGCGAGGCGCTCGCCTACCG
>JBOGVL010000114.1:0-8505 GCA_050692535.1 Actinomycetota bacterium
TCGAGCATCCCCCAGGCGCGCTATGAACGCGCGGGCGCCGAGATCGTGGCCTCCGCAGAGGAGGTCTGGTCGAGCTCCGATCTGATCCTGAAGGTCAAGGAGCCCATCCCCGAGGAGTACCGGCGTCTGCGAGAGGGACAGGTCCTGTTCACCTATCTGCACCTGGCCGCGAGCAAGCCGCTGACCCAGGCGCTGATCGAGCGGAAGGTGTCGGCCGTCGCATACGAGACCGTGCAGCTGGCGGGTGGGCACCTGCCGCTGCTGGCGCCGATGAGCGAGGTGGCGGGGCGGATGGCTCCCCACGCCGCCGCGCGGCTGCTCGAGAAGGAGTACGGGGGGCGGGGGATCCTCATGGGCGGCGTCTCCGGCGTGCGCCCGGCCAAGGTATTCGTGCTCGGCGCCGGGATGGCGGGATCCAACGCCGCGTGGATCGCCGCGGGGATGGAGGCCGAGGTGATCGTCGTCGACACGAACCTCGACAAGCTGCGGTTCATCGACCAGATCCACAAGGGACGGATCATCACGCTGATGTCGGATCAGCTGACGCTCGAGCAGCGGGTGCGCGAGGCGGACGTAGTGATCGGCTCGGTGCTGGTGCCCGGCGCCCTCGCCCCCAAGCTTGTCACGGAGGAGATGGTCGCGTCCATGCGACCGGGTTCGGTGATCGTCGACATCGCGATCGACCAGGGCGGGTGCGTCGAGACCTCGCGCATGACCACCCACTCCGACCCGACCTTCATCGTGCACGGCGTGGTGCACTACTGCGTCGGGAACATGCCGGGGGCCGTTCCCAACACCTCCACCTACGCGCTCACGAACGTGACGCTCCCGTACGCGATCGCCATCGCGTCCAAGGGCCTGGAGGGAGCCGTCCGGGACGACCCGGCGCTCGCGCTCGGCGTCAACGCGTACGCCGGCGCGCTCACCAACGAGGGCGTGGCCGAGGCGCACGGCCTGCCGTTCACGTCGCTCGGCGACGCCGGGCCCGGCTGAACGGACGCGCGGGCGCCGACGTGGCGGACCAGATCGAGCTGCAGATCCAGCGGTTCCTGGACCACCTGCTCGTCGAACGCGGCCTCTCGGGTCACACGATCGCCGCCTACCGACGCGATCTCGGCCGGTACGCCGAGTTCCTGCGAGGCCGGGACGTCACAGACGCGCGAAGGGTGGGCGACCGCGACGTCGCGGCGCACGTGGCCGCCGTCTCCGCGTCGACGCACGGTGACGGCAAGCCTTACCGCGCGACGTCCGTCGTCCGGGCGCTCTCGTCCGTCCGTGCCTTCCACCGTTTCCTCCTGCGCGAGGGCGAGATCCGGAAGGATCCCACCGCGGGCGTCGTCCGGCCCAAGCTGCCGCGCCGACTCCCGCGGCCGTTGTCGGTCGAGGACGTGGCTCGACTCCTGGCGCAACCCGACCCATCCGCGCCGGCGGGGCTGCGCGACCGGGCGGTCCTGGAGACCCTCTACGGGGCGGGGCTGCGGATCTCGGAGCTCGTCGGCCTGGACGTCGACGACGTCGAGCTCGAGGAGGGCAGCCTCCGCGTGTTCGGGAAGGGGAGCAAGGAACGCGACGTGCCGCTCGGGCGCTACGCGCGCGACGCCGTCGCCGCGTACCTCACCCGGGCGCGCCCGCAGATCTCGAAGCCGCGCTCTCGTGCGGCGCTGTTCCTCAACCTGCGGGGAGGCCGGCTCACCCGCCAGGGGTGCGCGGGCATCCTCGCGAAGCACGCGAGCGCCGCGCGCATCGGCAGGGATGTCAGCCCGCACACCCTGCGGCATTCGTTCGCGACGCACCTCCTCGAGGGCGGGGCCGATGTGCGGGTCGTGCAGGAGCTGCTCGGCCACGCCAGTGTGGCGACCACCCAGGTGTATACGCTGGTGACCAGGGAGCACCTGCGGGAGGTGTACTTCACGTCGCACCCGCGGGCCCGGGGAAAGAGCCGGAGGAGGGATTCCGCTTGATCGAGGAGGCGAAGCTCGCGGAGCTGCGCGCGGCGCTCGAGGAGCAGCGAGAGAACCTGCGCAAGGAGATCGCCGACCAGGGCGGCGACCCCGACTCCGACGACGCCGCCATCGACGTCGAGCGCGGCTTCGCGGACAGCGCGCACAGCACGGCCGAGCGCGCGCGACTCCTCTCGGTGATGAAGGCGCTTCGCTCGAACCTGCGCTGGGTGGACCGCGCCCTCAAGAAGATGGGCCTCGGAACCTACGGGACGTGCGAGCGATGCGGGAACGCGATCCCGATCGAGCGGCTCGAGGCGCTTCCCTGGGCGATCCTCTGCGTCGACTGCGCCCGCAAGGGTGAGGGCCGCTGAGGTGGGGGATGAGAAGGTCCCGCGGGTCCTGGTGCTCGTCTGTGACTCCTTCGGGGTCGGCGACGCGCCGGACGCCGAGGCGTACGGGGACGCGGGCTCCGACACGCTCGGCAACACCGCGAGGGCCGTCGGCGGCATCCGGGCTCCGAACCTCGAGGCGCTCGGCCTCGGCACCCTGACCGCGATCGAGGGTGTCCCGGCGCGCGCCGACCCGGGCACGGCGCACGGCCGCTTCACCGAGCGTTCGGCAGGCAAGGACACGACGACCGGCCACTGGGAGATGGCCGGCATCGTGGTGGAACGGCCCTTCCCGCTCTACCCGGACGGATTCCCTCCCGAGGTCATCGAGCCGTTCGAGCGGCAGATCGGCCGCGAGGTGCTCGGCAACGTTCCGGCGTCGGGGACCGAGATCATCGAGCGGGTCGGCGAGGAGCACGTCAGGACCGGCCGGCCGATCGTGTACACGAGTGGCGACTCCGTCTTCCAGATCGCGACGCACACCGACGTGGTGCCGTTGGCGCAGCTCTACGAGTGGTGCCGCGTGGCCCGCCGCCTCCTCGTCGGCGAGCACGCCGTGGGACGGGTGATCGCGCGGCCGTTCGCGGGTCCGGCGGGCCACTACGTCCGGCGCCCGGAGCGGCGAGACTTCTCGGTGCCGCCTCCCGGGCCCACGCTGCTGGACCGCTGCGTCGAGCACGGCGTCGCCGTGTACGGCGTGGGGAAGATCCAGGACATCTTCGCCGGCCAGGGCCTGACCGAGGGCGCCTACTCGGACTCCAACGACCACGGCGTCGACCTGACGATCCGGTACCTTCGGCGCCCCGGCCCGGCGCTCGTCTACAGCAACCTGGTCGACTTCGACAGCAAATACGGTCACCGCAACGACCCGGCGGGATACGCGCGTGCCGTCGAGGCGCTGGACCGCCGCCTGCCGGACCTCGTCGGGGCGCTCGGGGGCGGCATCCTGCTGCTCACGGGCGATCACGGCTGCGACCCGACGACTCCCTCCACCGACCACTCGCGCGAACGCACGCCGATGCTCGCGGCCGGCGTGCCCGGGGGCCCCCACGACGTGGGGGTGCGGTCGACCTACGCCGACCTCGGGGCGACCGCGGCGGAGCTCCTGGGCGTCCCCTGGGACCTGGCGGGCGAGAGCTTTGCGCGGGAGGTCGGGTGGTGAGCGGCCGCGAGGTGAAGTCGAGATCGAGGGTTCCGGTGGTGCCAGCCCGCGGCGGGTATCGACCTCGACATGAGGCCCGGGTCGAGTGCGCCCCGAGGGCGGGGT
Source organism: Actinomycetota bacterium (assembly GCA_050692535.1). Classification (GTDB taxonomy): domain Bacteria; phylum Actinomycetota; class UBA4738; order UBA4738; family HRBIN12; genus CALGFI01. The sequence continues at coordinate 3,600 of JBOGVL010000114.1, forward strand.
CACTCGGCCGATGAGCGTGGCCGACCCCCGCGACGTCGTCGCCGCCAAGCGCGACGGCAAGCGCCTCGATCCGGACGACCTTCGGGCGTTCGTCCTCTCCTACGCGAGGACCGAGATCCCCGACTACCTCGCCGCGGCGTTCCTGATGGCCGCCTTCATCAACGGGCTCGACGACGACGAGACGCTGGCCCTCACCCGGGCGATGGTCGAGTCCGGCAGGACCCTTCCCCTGGAGGGCATCGACCGCCCGAAGGTCGACAAGCACTCCACGGGGGGTGTCGCCGACGGCGTCACGCTCGTCTTCGCCCCGCTGGCGGCCGCCCTCGGTCTGGTGGTGGCCAAGCTCTCCGGCCGCGGACTCGGCCACACGGGCGGCACGCTGGACAAGCTCGAGTCGATCCCGGGGCTGCGGACCGATCTGGAGCCGGATGCGTTCGAGCGTCAGGTCGGCGAGATCGGCTGCGCCGTGGCCGCGCAGACCGCGGATATCGTGCCGGCCGACGGCGCCCTGTACGCCCTCCGGGACGCGACCGCGACGGTCCCGTCGATCCCGCTGATCGCCGCGAGCGTGATGTCGAAGAAGCTCGCGATCGGCACCGACCTGATCCTGCTCGACGTGAAGGCCGGAAGCGGCGCGTTCATGAAGACGCCCGCGGACGCGAAGGCGCTCGCGAAGGCGTGCGCCAGGCTGGCGGCCGACTGGGGGCACCCGACGCGGTGTGCCGTCACGGACATGTCCCAGCCCCTCGGGGACGCGATCGGCAACGCGCTGGACGTCGTCGAGGCGCTCGAGCTCCTGCGCGGCGAATCACGGGGCCGGTTGCGGGACGCGACGGTGATGTTCGCCGGCGAGGCGCTCAGCCGGCTCACCGGCGCGGGCATGGGTGACGGCCGGGCTCGGGCCGCCGCCGCCCTCGACTCCGGCGAGGCCATCGAGGTATTCCGGCGGATGATCGAGGCGCAGGGGGGCGACCCGGCGGTCGTTGACGACCCGGCGGGCATCCTCCCGCGCGCCCCCGTCGTGTCGCCCATCCTCGCGGGGAGCGACGGGCACCTCGCCAAGGTCGACGCCGAGGCGCTCGGCCGCGCGAGCACCGACCTGGGCGCGGGCCGGAGGAAGAAGGGCGATGCCATCGACCCGGCGGTGGGTATCGTGTTCCGGCCCAAGGTGGGGGACCGATTCGACGCCGGCTCTGAGCTCGGCGCCGTGCACGCACGGACCGAGGACGAGGCCGACGCGTGTCTGCGCCGGATCGGGGAGGCGCTCGTCTGGAGCGACGACCCGGTGGCGCCCCCGCCGCTCGTGTACGGCTGGTACGGAGACTAGGCGCCCGGCCGATGGATCTCGACGACCTCAGGTTCGCCGCGTACCTCGCGGTCTCGCTCGTCCCGGCGCTCGTGCTCCACGAGTACGCGCACGCGTTCGTCGCGGACCGGCTCGGCGACCCGACGCCCCGGCGGTGGGGGCGGCTCACCCTGAACCCGAAGCCGCTGATCGATCCGTTCGGGTCGCTGATCCTGCCCGCCCTCGCGCTGGTGCTGGTCGCCGCCCGGGGGATCCTCCTCCTCCCGGTCTTCGCCTACGCCAAGCCGCTCCCGCACGATCCGTCGTATCTGCGGAACCCGAGGCGGGACTCGCTCCTCGTCACGCTCGCGGGCCTCGGAGCGAACCTCCTGCTGGCGGTCGCGGGCGGCCTCGTGATCCGGCTCGGTGTGAGCGGAGAGATCGGGATCTTCGCCCAGGCCTGGCTGCTCGTGAACGCCCTCATGTTCGCGTTCCAGCTGATGCCGGTGCCGGGCCTCGACGGATCGCGGCTCCTCGCGCGGTTCCTCCCGCCGCACGCCCGCGAGGTCTACGTGAACCTCGAGCAGTACCTGGTCCTGTTCATCCTCCTCGTCTTCTTCCTCCTGTCCGGACCGCTGTTCGCGATCGTGGAGGCGTTCGCCAACCTCGCGTGCAACCTCGCCTCCGGCACCGACTGCGTCTGACGCCTCCCGGTCGCGCGGAAGCGCCGCGCTATCATCGGCCGCATCGTGAGCGACGCCGCGACCGGTAGGGGTGGGCAGATCAGGATCTTCTCGGGGATCCAGCCCACGGGCAGCAAACATCTCGGCAACCTCATCGGGGCGGTCCGGCAATACGTCGAGGGCCAGGAGCGCGGGGAGAGCATCTACTGCCTGGTCGACCTGCACGCGATCACAATCGACCACGACCCGGCCGGCCTCCGGCGGCAGGTCCACGACACCGTGGCGATCCTCCTGGCCGCCGGGCTCGACCCGCAGCGATGCATCCTCTTCCGGCAGAGCGACGTCGCGGAGCATCCCTACCTGTGCTGGCTGTTGGCGAACGTGACCTCGTTCGGCGAGCTCCGCCGGATGCACCAGTTCAAGGAGAAGTCCGCGCAGCAGCGGGACTTCGTCGCGGCGGGGCTCTTCTTCTATCCGGTGCTGCAGGCCGCGGACATCCTCGCGTACCAGACCCACGAGGTCCCCGTGGGCGAGGACCAGAAGCAGCACATCGAGCTGGCTCGCACCGTCGCCGAGCGCTTCAACTCACGGTTCGGGGAGGTGTTCACCGTGCCGCGTCACCGGATACCCGAGGTCGGGGCGCGGGTCCTCGACCTCCAGGATCCGGAGAAGAAGATGTCCACGACCGGCGGATCGGAGCAGGGCACGGTGTACATCCTCGACGCGCCCGAGCAGATCGCACGGAAGTTCAAGTCCGCGGTGACGGACTCGGGCAGGGAGATCCGCCGGGCGCCCGACAAGCGAGGCGTCTCGAACCTCATCGAGATCATGGCCGTCGCGCGCGGCCTGTCTCCCGAGGCCGTCGAGGGCGAGCACGCGAGCGAGGCGGGCTACGCTCGATTCAAGGAAGAGGTGGGCGCGGTCGTCACGGAGTACCTGCGTCCGATCCGGGAGGCCTACGAGACGATCCGTCCGGACGAGTCGCAGCTCGAGTCGATCCTCCGTGCGGGGGCCGCGAAGGCGCGGGTGATCGCCGCCAAGACGGTCGAGACCGCGGCCGATCGGATGGGCCTCGGGCCGGGATCGGGCGTCGGATGACGCCGGCGCCCGGCCGGGAGGCCGGCGGGTCGGAGGTCGAGGCGGGCGGGTCATTCGCGGTCGAGCTCCCCGTCTTCGTGGGCCCGTTCAAGCTGCTCGCGGAGCTCATCCTCGATCAGAAGGTGGACGTGTGCGACGTGCCGATCGCGGCCGTCACGGACCGGTTCCTCGAGCACGCGAAGGACGCCGAGCGATGGTCGCTCGAGGAGGCGACGTGGTTCCTGGCGGCGTGCGCCGTCCTCCTCGAGCTGAAAGTGGGCCGCCTGATGCCCCGCCACGAGGTGCTCGACGAGGAGGACCTCCTCGGCGTCTCGCCCGACCTGGTCTACGCGCGGTCGCTCGAGCTCGCGGCCTTCCGCCGCATCGCGGCCGACCTCGCCCGCCGAGCCGAGGACGAGGCGCGACACTTCGCGCGGGAGGCCGGCCCACCGCCGGAGTTCGCGCACCTGTACCCCGACGTGATGGAGACGGTGGCGGCGAGCGACCTCGCCGAGCTGGCGGCGGCGCTCCTTCGTCCGCCGCCACTGCTCGATCTCTCGCACGTCACGCCGATCCGCTACACGATGGACGAGGCGCGCGAGGCCGTGCAGACACACCTCGGGCGCCTGGGGCACGCGTCCTTCCGCGACCTGGTCGCGGACTGCGACGAGCGCATCCAGATCGTGGTTCGGTTCCTCGCGCTGCTCGACCTGTACCGGGAGGGAAAGGTCGACCTCGCCCAGGCCGAGACCTTCGGCGAGATCAGCGTCCGGTGGGAGGGGCGGGCGGCGTGAGCGTCGGAGACCGCGCGCCGCTCGTTCGGGCGCTCGAGGCGCTCCTGTTCGTGTCGGACGAGCCGGTTGCCGCCGTGGTCCTCGCTCAGGCGCTCGGCGTCGACCGGCGCGAGGCGGACGAGCTCTGCGAGGAGCTCGCGCGCGCCTACGAGCAGCGGGGTGCCGGCATGGTGCTCCGAAACGTGGCCGGGGGATGGCGGCTCGCCACCAGTCCCGACGCGGCGCCCGTGGTCGAGCAGTACGTGCTGTCGTCGCGTCACGCGCGCCTCACCAAGGCCTCGCTGGAGACGCTCGCGATCGTCGCGTACAAGCAGCCGGTGACCCGCCATCAGGTCTCCTCGATCCGCGGCGTGAACTCCGACGGCGTGCTCCGGGCGCTCGTCGACCGCGGGCTGGTGGCGGAGGTCGGCCGCGAGGAGACGCCGGGTCGGCCCGTCCTGTACGGCACCACGCCCGAGTTCCTCGAGAAGCTCGGGCTGCCCTCGCTCTCGGCGCTGCCGTCGTTGGCACCGCTCCTCGGGCAGCCGGCCGAGGAGGCACCGGCGGGGGACGACGTGGCCGAGACCGCCGGCGAGTAGCCGCGCATGGCGGTCGAACGCGTCCAGCGCGCGCTGGCGCGGGCGGGGTTCGGCTCGCGTCGGGCCTGCGAGGAGCTGGTCGCCGCCGGGCGGGTCGAGGTGAACGGCCGGGTCGCGACGCTCGGCGATCGCGTCGATCCCCTGAGCGACGAGGTCCGGGTCGACGGGCGCCGGATCAGCGTCGACCCGGATCTGCGGTACGTCGCGTTCCACAAGCCGCGCGGCGTCACCACCACGATGCGCGACCCCCACGCCGACCGGGATCTCCGGCGCTTCCTCCCGAAGGGCCCTCGCGTGTTCCCCGTCGGCCGGCTGGACCGCGACACCGAGGGGCTCCTGCTGCTCACCAACGACGGCGAGCTCGCGCGGCACTTGGAATTGCCGGCGACGGGCTGGGTGCGCCGCTATCGCGTTCGCGTGCACGGCGCCGTCGATCCGGAGCGGCTCGCGGCGCTGGCGAAGGGCATCACCATCGCCGGCATCCAATAT
>JBOGVL010000115.1:0-8469 GCA_050692535.1 Actinomycetota bacterium
AAGACGCCGATCTCCGCCCTCCGGGCGCACCTGGAGAACCTCCTGGACGGCGTCGAGCGGCCCGAGCCCGAGACGCTGCAGGTCATGCTGGCGCAGTCCGAGCGGCTCGGCCGGCTCGTGGACCAGTTGCTGGAGCTCTCGCGTCTGGAGTCCGGCGACCTGCCGCTGCATCGCGAGGAGGTCCGCCTGCGGCCACTCGTGGCCCGAGTGCTGTCGGAGATCGAGGTCACCCGGGCCCGGCGCGATCTCGAGCTCGCGCAGGACGTTCCCGAGGACCTGCCGCCCGTCTTCGCCGACGCCGAGCGCGTTCACCAGGTGCTGTTCAACCTGCTCGACAACGCCGTGCGGTTCACGCCGGCCGGCGGCAGCGTGAGGGTCTCGGCGTCGAGCGACAACGGGTCGGTCGACGTCGTCGTCGCGGACACCGGGCCGGGCATCGCGCCTGAGCACCTCCCCCGGTTGTTCGAGCGGTTCTATCGTGTGGACACGGCGCGCTCGCGCGACGAGGGTGGGACGGGGATCGGGCTCGCGATCGCCCGTTCGGTGGTCGAGGCGCACGGGGGCCGGATCTGGGCCGAGAGCGAGCCCGGCAAGGGCAGCACCTTCAGGTTCGAGCTCCCGGCCAGCGGGACGGCCGGGTCACCAGCGAGGAGGGATCGATGAAGTTCGCCACGAGCTCCGTCGAGGTCGCCGCGCCGCGGCGGTACGCCTATCTGGACCTCACCGAAGACCTCGAGCGCGCGGTCAAGGACGCCGGGGTCACCGAGGGGGCGGTCGTGGCCTTCTGCCCGCACACGACGTGCGCGCTCCTGATCAACGAGTGGGAGGACGGGGCACTCGAGGACTTCCGGAGCCGGATGACGCTCCTCGTGCCCGAGGAGGACGTGTACTACGCGCACGACGACCTGGAGCGGCGCACCCAGAACCTCGCCGAGTCCCACGAGCGCCGCAACGGCCATTCGCACGTGAAGGGGATGCTGCTCTCGGCCAGCTCGCACGCGATCCCGGTGGCGGCGGGCGGGCCGATGCTCGGACGATGGCAGCGGCTGATCCTGTTCGAGATGGACGAACCCAAGGACCGTCAGGTCGTGTTCCACGTGTTCGGCGAGTAGCCGGCGCCCTGGGAGACTGGCGGGGGTTCGGGGGACTCGAGCAGGGAGCCCGGTGGGCGAGCGGTAGTCCCCCGAGAGAGGACGTGGATGCTCGCGGAACGCAGGAAGAGTCGCCAGATCCGCATCGGCGACGTCACCGTCGGCGGCGACGCGCCCGTCCGCGTGCAGTCGATGACCACCACGAAGACGGCCGACGTCGACGCGACCCTGCAGCAGATCGCCTCGCTCGTCGCCGCGGGGGTCGAGATCGTGCGGGTCGCGGTCCCGCACTGGGAGGACGCGAAGGCCCTGACCGCCATCGCCGCAAAGTCGACGGTGCCGGTCGTCGCCGACATCCACTTCCAGTGGAAGTACGCCATGGCGGCGCTCGAGGCCGGGATCCAGGGACTGCGGATCAACCCCGGCAACATCAAGTTCCAGGACAAGGTGCGGCTGATCGCCCGCGAGGCGAACGCCAGGGGCGTGCCGATCCGGATCGGCGTGAACGCCGGCTCGCTCGAGAAGGAGCTGCTCGAGCGCTACGGGGCCCCCACGCCGGAGGCGCTCGTCGAGAGCGCGCTGAACGAGGCCCGCATCCTCGAGGACGAGGACTTCTTCGACATCAAGATCTCGGTCAAGCACTCGAGCCCGCGGGTGATGATCGAGGCCTACCGCCAGCTGGCCGAGAAGTGCGACTACCCGCTCCACCTCGGCGTGACCGAGGCGGGCCTGATGCCGGCGGGAGGGGTGAAGAGCGCCGTCGGGATCGGCGCCCTGCTGGCCGAGGGCATCGGGGACACCATCCGGGTGAGCCTCACCGACGATCCTGTCGAGGAGGTCAAGGTCGGCATCCAGATCCTCCAGGCGCTCGGACTGCGCCGGCGCGGCCTCGACCTCGTCGCGTGTCCGAGCTGCGGCCGCGCCGAGGTCGACGTGCTCGGCCTGACGAAGCAGGTGCACGAGGCGCTCGAGCGGGAGGGCCTGAAGGTCCCGATCCGCGTCGCGGTGATGGGCTGCGTGGTGAACGGCCCGGGCGAGGCCCGCGAGGCCGATCTCGGCATCGCCGCCGGCAAGGGCCAGGGGTTCCTCGTCGTCAAGGGCCAGGTGGTCGACAAGATCCCGGAGGAGCGGTTCGTCGAGCGCCTCGTCGAAGAGGCAAAGCGGATCGCCGCCGAACGCGCCGCCGAGCCGGCCTCGAGCTAGGCGCGCGCGAGCTGGAGGAAGTTCCGCACGATCCTCGGGCCATCCGGCGTGAGGATCGACTCGGGGTGGAACTGAACGCCGAATCGCGGGAGCTCGCGGTGCTGCGTCGCCATCACGAGGCCGTCGTCGCTCCACGCCGTGAGTTCGAGCTCGTCCGGGAGGCCATCGCGCGTGACGACGAGCGAGTGGTAGCGCCCCGCCTCGAAGGGATTCGGGACGCCCGCGAGGATGCCCGCGCCCTCGTGGTGGACCAGCGACGCCTTGCCGTGCACCGGGGCGGCGCGCTCGACGAGTCCCCCCGCGGCGATGCCCAGGGCCTGATGCCCGAGGCACACGCCCAGCACCGGGACCCCGCCGGGCAGGATCTCCAGGAGGCGGGGGAAGCACCCCGCGTCCTCCGGTCGTCCCGGGCCGGGGGAGAGGACCACCGCCGCGGCGCGCCGCTCGATGAGCGCCTCGGCCGGCTCCGCGTCGCTCTTCACGACCTCGGTCCGCTCGCCGAGGCTCTCGATCAGCTGCACGAGGTTGTACGTGAACGAGTCGTAGTGGTCGACGACGAGGATCATTCGCCGCCCCCCTCCGCGTCGAGCACCGCGGGGAGCAGCGCGGCGGCCTTGGCCTTGGTCTCGGCGAGCTCGCCGTCGGGATCCGAGTCGGCGACGATGCCCGCGCCGGTCTGGACGTGGGCTCGGCCGCCCGCGACGACGGCCGTCCGGATCGTGATGCAGAAGTCCAGATCGCCGGCGAACGTGCAGTAGCCGACGGCGCCCGCGTAGGGGCCGCGCGCCGTGGGCTCGAGCTCTGCGATCAGCTCCATCGCCCGGCGCTTCGGGGCCCCGGTCACGGTTCCGGCCGGGAACGTCACGGCGAGCGCGTCCAGTGGGTGCCGGTCGTCGGCGAGCTCGCCCTCGACGGTGCTGACGATGTGCATCACCTTGGAGAAGCGCTCGACGACCATGAGCTCGGTCGGGCGGACGGTGCCCGGCGTGCAGACGCGGCCGACGTCGTTCCGCGCGAGGTCGACCAGCATGGCGTGCTCGGCTCGCTCCTTGGGATCCGCGAGCAGCTCGTGCTCGTAGAGGCGGTCGCGAAGCTCGGTCTCGCCCCGCGGCCGCGTGCCGGCGATCGGGCGCGTCGAGACGGTCCTGCCCTCGACCCGCACCAGCGGCTCGGGTGAGGAGCCGGCCAGCTCCATGCCGAGCATGCGGACGAAGAACATGTACGGCGCGGGGTTGGTGACGCGCAGACGCCGGTAGACGGAGAAGCCGCCGCGTGTGGAGGGGAAGCTGACCCTTCGCGAGGGGACCCCTTGGTAGATGTCGCCGGCGAAGACGTGCTCCTGCATCGAACGCACGATCTCGCGGAAGCGCTCGTCCGGCATGTTCGGCTCGCCGGCGCCGTCGGGCGCGTCGCCTCGGCCCGGGGGCTCGGGCGTCGGCGGCCGCGAACCGGAGAGGCGGCGCGCAAGCTCCTCCAGCGCGTCGACGCCTGTGTCGTAGCCCCCCGGCGGGACGTGGGCGACCAACAGCAGGCGCTGCCTCCAGTGGTCGAACACGACGGCGCGATCGACGACGAGCAGCCCGATCGGCGGACCGGGCGCGTCGCCGGCCGGGAAGGGGTGCCCGTCCAGGAGCGCGCCGGCCTCGTAGGACAGGTAGCCCATCAGGCCTCCCGTGAGCGTGGGAAGCCCCTCGACGCGCGGGGCGCGAAGCGACTCCGCGAGCTCGACGAGGTCCCGGCGCGCGTCGCCGGTCCCGTGAGGACCGAACCCGAGATCGCGGACGACGTCCTGCACGCGAACGCCGTCGCCGTCGGCGACCACCACGGCGGCGGGGTCGCCCGCGACGAACGAGTACCGGCCCCAGCGCTCGGAGCGCTCCACGCTCTCGAGGAGGATCCCGGGGCCGTCGCCGGCGAGTCCGGGGAAGACCCCGACGGGCGTCGAGACGTCGGCGAGCAGCTCCGTCCAGACGGGTACCAGGGGATCGACCGCGGCGAGCGCGTCGAACGTCGCTCGATCCGGGTGGACCCTCATGCCGTCGTCACTCCCTTCGCATCCCGGACGCGCCGAACCCCGGGGCTTCGCCTGGGGCTCTCGTCGCGAATGCTTCGATTGGATGGCGGACGCGCGCGAGCCCGGCTTCAGACTCCCCGACGCCAGGACCAGTGGTTCGCGCAATCGGCCATGTTGCGCCGATGGTCGCATCGGACCGAGAAGCCGTCAACGCCGCGCCGAACACAGAGCGCGCTCGTGGAGGTCTCATCGGCTACCGCGCCCAGATCGGTTCCCAGTCGAATGCGCGGGCGGACAAGGGGGCCTGATAGGGTCGGCCGCAATCGAGGCAGGGGGAAGTCGATGCGCAAGTTCGTTCGCTCGCTGTCCGTCGTCTCCGTGCTCTTCGTGGCGGCCGCCATACCCTCTCCGGCTATCGCCGAGCGCGCGCCCGGAGACGGCCCGGACTCCAGGGTTGCGGCGCCGGCCGTCGTTCACGGACGCGTCGCGGCCGGGTCCACGGACTATCCAACGTCGTTCGAGGTGTTCGCGCGGCGCGGCAGGCCGGCGGTGGGAGCAGCCTCGACCGTGGCGAGGGCCGGGGGTCCTCGCGCCCCGCAGGCGACGCTCGGGTTCGACGCGCTGTCCGATCCCTTCGCCTTCCCGGCAGATACGACCGGCGCACTCGGCGACACGTACTTCGTCACCGCGGTCAACACGCAGCTCGCGGTCTACGACCGAACCGGGGCCGTCGTCGTGGCGCCGATGCAGCTCGACGTGCTGCACCCCGACTCGGCCGGGCGCTTCGCGTTCGACCCGAAGGTCGTCTACGACCAGTACAACGACACGTTCGTGCTTGCCTATCTGGTCCAGGAGGACGCGCCCAAGCTGTCGCGGATCATCGTGGTGGCGATCCCCAACACGACGGCGGCGACCACCTCCACATGGTGCGCGACCTCCTTCCCGGGGGACGCCCTTCCCGCCTCCCCGAACGTCTGGGCCGACTACCCGGGGCTCGGCTACAACCTGGACCGCGTCACGATCACGACGAACCAGTTCACGTTCCCCTCGTCGGCGGGGCGGTTCCGGTACGCGCAGGTCATGTCGATCCCCAAGACCTCCCTGTACGACTGCACCACGCCGCCGCCGGTGCCGGATGTGTTCGCGGGGACGCAGACCGAGGACCCGGACGGTATCCAGTCGACCACGCTGCAGCCGGCGCAGACCGTGGACCTGCCGGCGGCATCACAGCTGCTGACGTCCGTGCAACTCGCCGGCAAGAAGTCGTACCTCGTGCTGTGGCGCATCAAGAGCACCTCGAGCGGGCTCAAGCTGAAGAAGGGCGCCCTCCCGATCGGCAAGACGTTCGCCCCGCCGTTCGGGACGCAGGGCGGTGGCGCCCTCGACGACATCGACACGTTCTGGGACGCGGGCGACGAGCGGCTCGTCAACGCGTTCTACGACGCCGACGCCAACCAGCTGTTCACGGCCCACGCCGTCTTCAAGGACCTCACGCCGGACACAGTCACGGGCGCGTACCCCGAGTCGGCCGTCCGCTGGTACGAAGTGAATCCCGCCGGCAAGCTCAAGAACTCTTCGCTCGCCCGCAAGGGCACGATCGGCGCGCCGGAGGTCGATACCGGGTGGCCGACGGTCGCGACCGATGGCTCGGGGAACTTATTCGTCACCTACAACCGCGGGAGCGCCGTTACCGGCGAGTTCCTCTCGGCCTGGGTCGCGGAGATCCTGCCGGGCGGGACCGCGGCGACGCAGGTCCTGCTGAAGGCCGGCTTGGCCACGTACGAGGCGAATCCGGGTGGCCCGGAACGGTGGGGGGACTTCACCGGCATCAACCGGGACCCCGTGAACCCGGCAGTCGTCGCCACGTTCAACCAGTACGCGTTGGACCTCGACAGCTGGCAGCAGTTCGTGAACCTCGTCCAGCACGTCTAGCGACGACGAGCGGTGAGGGCCGGGGCGCGCCGCGGCGCGTCCCGGCCGCTATCCTCGGGGCCCCATGAGGCTCTCCGAGCTGTTCGCGCCGACGCTGCGCGAGGACCCCGCCGAGGCGGAGATCCCGTCGCACCGGCTGCTGCTGCGCGCCGGCTTCATCCGTCAGGTGACGGCCGGCGTGTACAGCACGCTGCCGCTCGGGCTCCGATCGATCCGAAAGATCGAGCGCATCGTTCGCGAGGAGATGGACGCCTCGGGCGCGCACGAACTGCGGATGCCGATCCTGCTCCCCGCGGAGGCCTGGAAGGCCACGGGCCGATGGGAGCTGTACGGTGACACGCTCTTTCGCCTGACGGACCGACACGAGCGGGAGATGCTCCTCGGTCCCACTCAAGAGGAGGTCGTCACACAGCTCGTCGCGGCCGAGCTGCCCTCCTACCGGGACCTCCCGGTCAACCTCTACCAGATCGAGTGGAAGTACCGGGACGAGTTCCGGCCCCGCTATGGACTGCTCCGCGGCCGCGAGTTCCTCATGAAGGACGCGTACACGTTCGATCGCGACGAAACGGGGATGGCGCGCTCGTACGACACGATGCTCCGCGCGTACCGTCGGGTCTTCGACCGCTGCGGGCTCACGTACGTCGTCGTGGAGGCGGAGCCCGGGCAGATCGGCGGCGGGATCAACCACGAGTTCATGGCGCGGGCCGAGGTCGGCGAGGACCTGTTCGTCGAGTGCGTCAACGGGGACTTTCTCGCCGACTGGAAGGCGGCGACCCCGATGCCCCCCGAGCCGGCCCTCACGACCGGCACGCGGCCGCTCGAGAAGCTGCACACCCCCGGCGCCTCGTCGATCGAGGCGGTCTCGGCGATGCTCGGCGTGCCGGCCGGGGGGATGTTGAAGACCATGCTCTACGACGCTGGCGGGACGACCATCGCCGTCCTCGTTCCCGGCGACCGCGAGGTCGAGGAGGCGAAGCTGCAGCGCCTGTTGTTCCCCGCCCCCGTTCGCCGCTTCGAGGACGGAGACTTCGCGGCCCGCGGGTTCGCGAAGGGGTTCGTCGGACCGCAGGGGCTCGACCCGACTGTCTCGATCCTTGCGGACCACGCCGTCCGGGGCGGGAGCGACTGGGTGGCCGGCGCGAACGAGGCCGACCACCACGTCGCCGGCATCGCGACGCCGCGCGACTTCCGCGTCGATCGATACGAGGACGTCGTCGCGCTCCGCGACGGCGACCGGTGCCCGAACGACGGCGGCGAGCTCCGCGTCGGGCGCTCGATCGTCGTCGGCCACATCTACCAGCTCGGTACGCGCTACTCGGGGCCGCTGGAGGCGACGTTCGTCGACGAGGACGGCTCGGAGCGTCCGTACCAGATGGGAAGCCACGGCATCGGCATCTCGCGCGTGCTCGCGGCGGCGGCGGAGCAGTACCACGACGAGGGAGGCCTGCGCCTGCCCCGGGGCCTCGCGCCGTTCCAGGCGGTGATCCTGATCGCCAACCGGGACGACGAGCGCGTGGTCGCCGAGGCGGAGCGCGTGTACCGGGAGCTCGGAGGGCTCGGCGTCGAGGTCGTCCTGGACGACCGCGAGGAGACGGCCGGCGTGAAGTTCGCCGACGCCGACCTGGTTGGTTATCCGGTCCAGGTCGTCGTCGGCAAGCGGGGCGTCGAGGCCGGCACGGCGGACCTCAAGCTGCGCGCGACCGGCGAGCGCTCGGCGGCGCCGCTGCCGGGGGCCGCTTCCGCGGTCGTGGACCTCCTGGCGACGGCGCCGTAGGCTCGATCCGTGCCGGGCCGAGCGCCGAACGCGCTTCGCGACTTCGCCAAGCTGCATCGCGAAGTGGAGGCCGTGCTGCAGCACGTGGGCCGCGCGACGTGGGACCTGCTCCTCGTGGACGTCGAGGGCAACTGGGTCCGCGACGAGTTCGAGAGCGACGCGACCGCCGAGGCGGCCTGCCGCGAGCTCGGCATCCGGATGCACCGGGGTTGGGACGACCCCCGGATAGTTCGAAGGATGAACGCCCGCGACCACTGGAACCGCCCGGGCGGGCAACGCCGCGCTCTCTAGGTCGCCTCGCCCCCCGTCGGTTCGAGCTCCGCCTCGATGGCGGCCGAGCCGTCCGCGTCCAGGAGCACCAGCCCGACGGCTTCGGCCCGGTCCAGCAAGACCGTCCGGCTGCCGCTCCAGCTCCCCGCCGGCGCCGTGAAGGCTCCGGCACGCAGGACCGCACC
>JBOGVL010000116.1:0-8464 GCA_050692535.1 Actinomycetota bacterium
ATCCACGACGGTGCCCAGCAGCAGCTGGTCGCGCTGGCGGTCCAGGCGCGGCTCGCGCGCGGCGTCGTCGCTCGCGACCAGGCCAAGGCCGACGACCTCCTGGCACGTATGGAGACCGACCTCCAGGCCGCTTTGGACGACTTGCGCGACCTCGCGCGCGGGATCTACCCGCCGCTGCTGGCCGACCAGGGGCTCCGCGCCGCACTCGAGGCGCAGGCGCGCCGGTCGCCGGTCGACGTCACCGTCGAGGCCGAAGGGCTCGGGCGGTACCCGCAGGAGGTCGAGGCGGCGGTCTACTTCTCCTGCCTCGAGGCCCTGCAGAACGTCGCGAAGTACGCGGAGGCCAACTCCGCTCGTGTCGTCCTGCAGCAGGAGGACGGCCATCTCACGTTCGAGGTCGCGGACGACGGGCGCGGCTTCGACCCGGCGGCGACCGGCTACGGCACCGGGTTGCAGGGCATCGCCGATCGGCTCGCCGCGCTCGACGGCGGGCTCGACGTTCGCTCCCGGCCGGGAGGCGGGACGTCCGTCACGGGCACGATCGAGATCCCCCCGACTCCCGGCCCGAGCCCGGACGCCGAGCCGTCGGCGGCCGGGAGCACCGTCGCCGAGGCTCGCGTCGCCGAGGGTGCGAGATGAGCGCCCGTGCTCCCGCCCGGGTGGGGACCGGACGCCGGAAGACGTTCCGGATCGTCGCCGGCGTCCTCGGCGGGCTGGCGGTCGGGCTCAGCGTCCCCTTCGCCGTGGCCTCGTTGGTCGACGACGGACAGGCGATCCACCGGATGCACAACCTCGCGTTCACCGCGCTCTACGGGGTGCTGCTCGGCGCCGCCTTGCTCTCGTGCGCCCGCGATCCCGAGCGCAACGTGTCCGCGTTCCTCGTGGCCGTCGCGTCCGGCATCGCCGGAACGATCGCCGGCCTGGCGTCCGGCGACTTCATCTCGGGGACGTGGTTCACGGCGCCGATCTCCATCGTCATCCTCGTCGTCCTGCATCCACGGCGCGCCGAGCTGGGGCGGTGGCCGGGCGTCGACCCCCCGACGGCCGTCCTGTCGGTCGTCGCGTTCGTTCCCGCAACGGCGTGGCTCCTCACCCAGGCGGAGCTGCAGCGGAACGGGGTCGCCGGGGATCCCCACTGGGATCTCCACCACTACAGCGGGATGGCGGCCGCGGCACTGGGGCTGGCGCTGTGCGGGCTCGCCGCGTCGCTCCGCGTGAGCGGCCGGCGGACCGGCGTGTGGGTCGTGGGCGTCTCGGCATTGATGGTTGGCGGCGGGTCGTTGCTGCTCTCCGACCACGTGGGGGCATTCGACGCCGCATGGGCCTGGCTGACCCTGGCGTGGGGTCTCGGCCTGGTCGCGCGCGCCGAGATGGAGGCGCGGAAGGAGTCGACCGACCGGTGACCGACCGCACCGCTCGCCGGCTCGCCCGGGCGATCTTCGTCATCGAGCTCGCGCTGGTGGGAGTCAGCCTCGTCTTCCACGTGCTCGGGAGGGCCGAGGCGACGGGCGCCTGGGCGAGCACGCTCAGCGACATCGGCTTCATCGTTGCGTTCTCGCTGTTCCCGATCGTCGGCGTCGTCCTCGCCACCCGCCAGCCGAGGAACGCCCTGGGCTGGGTGATGCTCGGGATCGGGTTCTTCTTCGCGGAACCCGTCACCGCGTACGGGGAGTACGCGCTCGGGGCCGGCTGGCCGGGCGCCGACTGGGCGCTGGCGGCGACGAGTTGGACCTGGGTGCCGGTGATCGGCCTCGCGGGAGCCTTCGTGCCCCTGCTGTTCCCGGACGGGCATCTGCCGTCGCCCCGCTGGCGGTGGTTCGCGCGGGTCGCCGCCGGGGGGATGGTCGTGGCCTCGATCGCGATGCTGCTTGACCCCGGGTCCCTCGCCGATAGCGGGTACCCGGACGTGCAGAACCCTTTCGGCGTGGCGGCGATCGAGCCGTTCATCGGCGTCGGGTTCGCCGCCATCGCCACGATCCCGCTCGCGATCCTCGGTGCGGCCCTGAGCCTCGTCCTGCGCAACCGGCGGAGCGGGCCTACGGAGCGCCTGCAGATCCGCTGGCTCGCGAGCGCGGTGGTGGTGATCGCGGTCCTGTACGCGATCACGATGGTCGCGACGCTGAACCGCGACGCCGAGGATGCGACCTGGGTCGCGGTCCTGCAGGGGGTTGCCGTCCTCTCGTTCGGCCTCATCCCCGTCGCGATCGGCTTGGCGATCCTGCGACACCGGCTCTACGAGATCGATGTCGTGATCCGAAAGGCGGTGATCGTCGCCGCCCTCGCGGTCTTCTTCACCGTCGTGTACGCGGCGATCGTGGGCGGGATCGGCGCGCTCGTCGAGTCCCGGAGCACGCCGGCCCTCTCGTTCGTCTCGGCCGCGATCGTGGCCGTCCTGTTCCAGCCGATGCTCTCGCGTGCCCGCCGCATCGCGGATCGCGTGGTCTACGGCAAGCGGGCGACGCCGTACGAGGTGCTCGCCGAGTTCTCCGGGCGCGTCGCCGAGACCTACGCGGACGATGATGTGCTCCCCAGGATGGCCCGCGTCGTCGGCGAGGGCGTCGGGGCGCGACGCGCCGACGTGTGGCTGAGCGTCGACGACCGGCTCCGGGTCGCGGCGACGTGGCCACACGACGCCAACGTGCCGGCCGCCATCCGGCTGGGCAAGGACGATCTCGCGTCGCTCCCCGAGGCCGACGCCGCGTTCGCCGTGGAGCACCAGGGAGTGTTCCTGGGCGCGCTCTCGGTCGCGATGCCGCCGAGCGACCCGATGGACGACGCGAAGTCGAAGCTGGTTGCCGACCTCGCCGCCCAGGCCGGGCTCGTGCTGCGCAACGTGCGGCTCACCGAGGACCTGCGCGCACGCCTCGACGATCTCAAGGCCGCGCAGAAACGCCTCGTGACGGCCCAGGACGAGGAGCGCCGTCGGCTCGAGCGCAACATCCACGACGGCGCCCAGCAGCAGCTCGTGGCGCTCTCGGTGAAGCTCCGGCTCGCGCAGGGACTCGTATCGAAGGACCCGGTCAGGGCGGAGGCGATGCTCGGCGAGCTCCAGGCGGAGACCCAGTCCGCGCTCGAGGACCTGCGCGACCTCGCGCGAGGGATCTACCCCCCGCTGCTGGCCGACCAGGGCCTCACGGCCGCGCTCGAGGCCCAGGTCCGCAAGTCGGCGATCGAGGTGGAGCTCTCGCCGGACGGGATCGCCCGGTATCCGCAGGAGGTCGAGGCGGCCGTCTACTTCTCGGTCCTCGAGGCGCTGCAGAACGTCGCCAAGTACGCGGATGCCAACACGACGTGGGTCCGGCTGCGCCACATCGACGGCGACCTGACGTTCGAGGTGGAGGACGACGGCCGCGGCTTCGACCCGGCGGCGTCCTCCTACGGCACGGGCCTGCAGGGGATCGCGGACCGGCTCGCCGCCCTCGAGGGATCCGTCGACGTGCGATCGGAACCCGGCCGCGGGACCCTGGTGCGGGGCCGGGTCCCGATCGGTGGGACGGCGCCATGACGGCCTCTCCGAGCAGGAGCGGGCGAGGCGCGCCGACGCTGGCGACCGTGCTGGGGGGCGTCGCGCTGGCCAGCTCGGCGATGGGCCTCGTCTTCGCGTTCCCCGCGGCCGCGCGCGTCGGGTTCGGGAGCCTCTACGCGACCGATCTCATGGTCGCCGTCTCGTTCGGCACGATCGGTCTGCTCGTCGCGCGGCGTCGGCAGGACAATCCCATCGGCTGGCTGTTCCTCGGGATCGGCGTCCTCGAGGGGATGTCGGTCGCGCTGAACCACTACGCCATCGTGGGCTTGTCCGCCGACCCCTTCCTCCCGGGGAGCGTGTGGGCGGGCTGGCTCGCGTACTGGCTCGTCACGCTGGTCGTCCCGAGCGGGCTCTTCCTCTCGCTGTTGACCCGCTTCCCCACCGGCCGCCCGCTGTCGCGTGGCTGGGCACGGGTCGAGCGTGCGGGGCTCACTTTCTCGGTCCTGTTCGCGATGTCCGAGATCCTGTTCCTGCCGACGATGGAGATCGCGACCGGGCTACCGGAGATCGACAACCCGACGAACGTTGCGACTTCACAGGTACCCGACACTGCCTGGCTGATCGGGCTCGCGATCCTCGCCACCGGGGTCGTGGGGCTCGTCGTCCGGTTCCGCCGAGCTCGTGGCGAGGAACGTCAGCAGCTCCGTTGGTTCGTGGCCGCGGTCGCGGCGAGCATCGGGGCTCTCGTGGCGTTCACGCTCGCCTTCTTCGCGGTCGGCGCGCCCGACCCGGAGCCCACCTGGTTCGTCGTCACCTTGAACATCATCACCATCGGGGGGATCGGGATCGGCATCCCGGCTGCCTGCGGCGTCGCCGTGCTCCGGTACCGACTCTGGGATCTCGACGTGGTGATCCGCAAGGCCGTCCTGTACGCGTCCCTCGCGGTGGGTGCGACGCTGGTGTACCTCGCCGTCGTCGTGGGGGCGGGCGCGTGGCTCGGCCGCGACAGCTCGTTCCTCACGATGGTGGCGGCCGTCGTGGTGGCGGTCACGTTCCAGCCCGCGCGTCAGCGGGTCACGCACCTGGCGAACCGGTTCGTCTACGGCACGCGTGCGACGCCCTACGAATTGCTGTCGGAGTTCTCGGAGCGAGTCGGGGACACCTACGCGAGCATGGACCTCCTTCCGAGGATGGCGACCGTCCTCGCCGAGGGCACCGGAGCATCTCGCACGGACATCTGGCTGAAGGTGGGCGACGAGCTCCGTCCGGCGGCAACGTGGCCCTCGGACGCGGCGCCCGCGGATCCCCTCCGGCTCTCGAACGGGGACGTCCCGACCCTGCCCCACGCCGACGTCGCGTACCCGGTGCGCCACCAGGGCGAGCTGCTCGGTGCGCTCGGGCTTTCCAAGCCTCCCTCCGATCCCCTCACCCCGACCGACCAGAGGCTCGTCTCCGACCTTGCGGGACAGGCCGGTCTCGTCCTCCGCAACGCGCGGCTCACGACCGAGCTCGAGACGCGGATCGAGGAGCTCCGCGCGCTGCAGAAGCGGCTCGTTTCGGCGCAGGACGAGGAGCGCCGCCGGCTGGAGCGGAACATCCACGACGGCGCACAGCAGCAGCTCGTCGCGTTGACGGTGAAGGCCCGGCTCGTCCGTGGCTTCGCCGAGAAGGACGCTGCGAAGGCGGCCGAGCTCGCGTCGCAGCTCGAGATCGAGTCGCGGGACGCGCTCGAGAACCTGCGCGACCTGGCCCGTGGGATCTACCCACCCCTGCTCGCGGACAAGGGCCTGGTGGCCGCGCTCGAGAGTCAGGCGCGCAAGTCGGCGGTCCCGGTCCGGCTCTCGGCCGACGAGATCGGACGTTATCCCCAGGAGGTCGAGGCGGCGGCCTACTTCTGCGTGCTCGAGGCGCTCCAGAACGTCTCCAAGTACGCGCAGGCGACGAACGCCACCGTTCGGCTCGCGCGCGAGAACGGTCATCTCGTGTTCGAGATCGTCGACGATGGCGTCGGCTTCGACCCCACGGCCGGCCGGACGGGCACCGGCGTCCAGGGCATGGCCGATCGGGTCGCGGCACTCGACGGGGCGCTCGAGGTGCGAAGTGCGCCCGGCGCCGGCGCGATCGTCAGTGGTCGGATCCCCGTTCCCGGCGTGGGCGCATGATGGCCCGGTCGGCGTGGCGGCGCGTCGAGCGCCTCTCGCTCGGGATCGTGTTCGGGATCGCTGCCTGGATCATCGAGCGGCGGGTCCTGAAGGCGATCCGAAAGCGCGGGCTCGCGCCGCCGGGCAGGGCCGCGATGACGGATCAGACGACGAGCGAGCTGGAGCGGCCCACCGCCTAACGCTTGCGCCGGAGCAGGTCGGCGAGCAGGAAGAGCGTGAAGCCGCCCCCCACCACCGCGAGCGAGATGGGGATCCACTCGGCCACGCGCTCGGAGGCGGCGGTGATGGCCGACCCGAGCAGCGCGGCGCCGGCGATGATGCCGGTGGCCAGCCGGCGACCCACCCGGCGGATCGTGTCCTCGAGCCGCTCCGCGGTGAAGTTGACCTGCAGCTTGGGTCCGGGACGAGCCCCGGCGAGGCGCTCGAACGCCTCCGCGATGCGCGACAGCCGCACCTTCACCTTCTGCGCCTCGTAGAACAGCTTCTTGGGGTCGGCGCGCTCGAACATCCGCCGCGTCACGCCGCGCATCAGGTACGACCCGGCCACCTCGAACGGGTCGATCTCGGGATCGAGCTCGGCGGTCGCAAGCTGCATCTGTGCCATCGCCTTGCCGGTGAGCGCGAGCTGCGCAGGCAGCGGCACGTTGTGGCGGATCGAGATCTCGGTGATCTCCTGCAGGATCGGGCCGAGCTGGATCTCGCGCAGCGAGACGTTGCGGTACTTCGCCATGACGGCGCCGAGCTCGTCCTGGAACGCGCCGATGTCGAGGTCGGCGCGGTCGGCCCCGCCGGCGAGCATCAACGTGACATCGGTGAGGAACTGGACGTCCTCCTGCCAGAACGCCATCAGCAAGAGCATCAGGTTCTCGCGGACGTCGGGGCCGATCTGTCCGACCATGCCGAAGTCCAGGAAGTAGATCTTGTCGTTCCACCACATCAGGTTGCCCGGATGCGGGTCCGCGTGGAAGAAGCCCTCCGTGAGGATCTGCGCGTAATAGGACTCGAGCAGCTGGCGGGCCGCCTCCTTGCGTTCGGGTCCCTCCGGGGCGGTGCGGATCGGGGCGCCCTCGATCTCCTGCATCACGAGGAGCCGCGAGGACGACAGGTCGTGGTGGACGTCCGGCACGTCCAGCCGCGGGTACGGCTGGAGCACCTCCCGCATGCGGTCGATGTTGCCGGCCTCCTGCCGGAAGTCGAGCTCTCGGCGCAGCGACTCCGAGAGGTGCTCGAAGACGGCCGGCATGTCGATGACCTGGCGGAAGGCGGGGCGGTGCTCGGTCTTCTCCGCGAAGAGCTGGAGCAGCGCGAGGTCCTGCATGATGTCCTCGCGCGCCGTCGGCCGCTGCACCTTCACGACGACCCGGCTGCCGTTGGCCAGGGTTGCCCGGTGGACCTGGGCGATCGTCCCCGCCGCCATCGGCGCCGGCTCGATCGACTCGAACACGTCCTCCCACGGAACGCCGAGCTCCTCTTCCATGACGACGACGACCTGCGCCTCGGTGAGCGGCGGGACGTTGTCCTGCAGCGAGGCGAGCTCCTCGATGAACTCCGGCGGCAGTAGGTCGGGCCGCGTCGAGAGGATCTGCCCGAGCTTGGCGAAGGTCGGCCCGAGCTCCTCCATCGCGCCGCGAACCCGCTGCGCCTGTCGTTGCCGGTTGGCGCGCGTGTCGGGGTCGCTCCGGGTGAACAGCTCCTTCAGGCCGTGCCTCGCCATCACCGAGCCGATGCGGGTCGCTCGGCCCATCAGGCGGGGCTCGACCTCCGGCTCGTCCCGGCGAGCGAGGCGGCCCCCCCGCGCCGTTCCCGGCATCGACGGCGCCCGCTGCTTCCCGTCCGCGTCCAGCAGCGCCGTGTTGACGATGATCAGCGTGCAGCGCGCGTTATGGCTGATCCGGTTGGGGACGTTGCCGAGCAGGAACTCCTTCCGGCCGCTCATGCCGGCGTTGCCGACGACGAGCGTGTCCACGTCCGCCTCTTCGGCAACCTGCAGGATGGCCCGTGCGGGGTCGTCGTCCATCACCACGCGCGCGACTCCGCGCGTCCCCGCGAGCTCTTCGGCGAACTGTCTGAGCTCCTCGGCCGCGAACGTGGCGCGCGTCGCCTCGGCCTGGCCGCTCTCGGTGACGCCGGGGTTCGAGGGTAGGACCACTTGGAGCAGCAGGAGCTCGGCCTCGTAGCGGTTCGCGAACGCCGCGGCCCACCGGACGGCGCGATCGGCCGTCTCCGAGCGGTCGGTCGCGACCATGACGCGTCCAACACCGGGTGTGCCTCGATCGCCGTTTCCCGTGGCCATGACCGCCGCATCATCGCAAAGGGCTCGCGGCCTCGCACCGGTGGCGCCACCTGCATCGCGGTGGTGGCAGCACGCGAAACGGCGTTGGGTACACTCGGCGGCGCCGCCGGAGTAGCTCAGCCAGGCAGAGCAACCGCCTCGTAAGTGGTAGGTCAGGGGTTCGAATCCCCTCTCCGGCTCCACGCGAACGGCTCCGCGCGAAGGGCCTTGTTAGAATCGCCGCCGTGCTCCGGCAGGTCATCGTCGAACCGACCGCCACGCCCACGCTCAACGACGGCGGCTGGGTCTACAACGCGGCGGTGCTGCTGGCGCTTCTCGGCCTGATCGTCACCCTGCTCATCGTGTTCGGGTACATGCGCTTCGCGCCGCGCTTCCAGACCGACGAGGCGGGGCGCCGGACCGTTCGTTCCCCGAGGATCCAGCCGGGGCAGGACGTCCGCCGACCGGTCAACGTCACCAGCGCACCGCTGGTCGCCCAGCCGCCGGTCGTGGCCGTGGCCGCCGCCGCTCCTGCCGCGGCCGCCGCAGCACCCGCCCCGGTAC